>CAZILJ010000360.1:0-2010 GCA_964539915.1 uncultured Acidobacteriaceae bacterium
AAAGAGAGGCTGCGTAGCCCGCCGCCCGTCGATACGCCATCCAATCCGCCTCGCGGCCGACGCCAATGAGTCATGCGGCCCATGGGCAGCCTACCCGGCCTACGCTACAAGAACAGTTGGCTCGCCGGGCCGCGGACCGAACTGGACTTTTTGGTCGGAGCGGTCTAATTTTTCCAGCACTTCGCTTGTGTAAGCGACAGGTTGTCTTGCCGTCCTCCTCGTACCGGCGGCGGCCGGCGCAGTTTTTGGTATCGCCGGCTCAGTGATCAAACGGCCCACGATGATCCGGTCGCGCTTCCTTTACATCTCACTGGTGTTGGCGCTTATCGGGGGGGCTATCCTGCTCCGGTACATGGATCCATTTTTTGTCCGCGCTCTGCGCCTGGTCGCGTTTGACAATTTCCAGCGCCTCGCTCCAGAGCCCTACGATCCGAACCTTCCGATCCGGATCGTTGATATAGACGAAAAATCCTTGTCGATGATCGGTCAGTGGCCATGGCCGCGAACCACTGTCCGCGATCTGGTGTTAGCGTTGACATCTAAGGGCGCCGCTGTCGTCGCCTTCGACGTGTTATTTGCGGAACCAGACCGCACTTCGATGGAGGCCATCGTCAAGCAACTTCCTCCGGAGGAGGCAAAGGCAGTAACATCTGCTATTGCAGGGCGCCCGAGTAACGACGAGCTTTTTGCGGCCGCCCTTAAGGACACGCCAAGCGTGCTATCGGTCGCCTTGGGAGAAGGCCCGGGCACCACATTGCCAGCAAAAGCCGGGTTTGCCTTTGGGGGCGACGACCCGCGACCATTCTTGCTTGGATTCAGCGGGGTTACCCGAAACCTTCCGGAGTTCGAGGATGCAGCGCGCGGAATCGGCGCGTTCAACTGGGTAGCAGATCGGGACCAGATTGTTCGCCGTGTCGCACTCCTATTTCGGCTCAATGAAACTTTTGTACCCTCTCTCGCGGCGGAAGCCCTTCGTGTCGCCGAAGGTGCCTCTACCTACGTGCTGAAGGCCTCAAATGCGAGTGGGGAGACGGCTTTCGGCCAATCCACGGGTCTCAACCACATCCGCATCGGTGAAATCACAGTGCCGACGGATGCTGCAGGAGGGGTGTATCTCAAGTTCCGCCACTTCAATAAAGCGTCGTATATACCCGCCTGGAAGGTGCTGTCCGGGGAAATCTCGCAGGCGGACATCGAGGGTAAGATTATCCTGGTCGGAACCAGTGCTCCTGGCCTCCTCGACTTGAGGGCAACCCCGGTCGATGCGGCGGTGCCTGGAATCGACATTCACGCCCAAGTACTCGAGCATTTGCTGACCGGCAATTTCCTGGAGCGCCCCGACTACGCGATGGCGTTAGAGGAATTTGTAATCATTGTCCTCGGGATCATGCTCGCCTCAGTTCTACCGCGCGTCTCAGCAAAAGCATCCGCTGCGATCGGTTTCACTACCATCGCACTAGTCCTGATAGGCGGATGGGCAGCATTTCGGTGGGCAAATACGCTTCTTGATCCGTCGTATCCAGCACTGGTACTTGGCTTCATGGCAACAGGTATCACCCTGTACACGTACAATACCGCAGAGGCACAACGCAGCCAGATCCGCAGCGCCTTCGGCCAATATCTTGCTCCCGCGCTTGTCGAGCAGCTGGCACAATCCCCGGAAAAGCTCGTGCTGGGTGGGGAAGAGCGCGAGATGACTATACTGTTTAGCGACGTGCGGGGTTTTACCGCGATATCCGAGTTCTACAAGGACGACCCGCAGGGCCTCACGTCGCTGATGAACCGACTGCTAACCCCGCTCACGAACACGATCGTCGATCACGAAGGAACTATCGACAAATACATCGGCGACGCGGTCATGGCATTCTGGAACGCACCGCTGAGTGTTCCGAACCATGAGATCAAAGCCTGCGCCGCTGCCCTGGCCATGATCGACTGCCTCGAGGTGCTCAATCGGGAACGCCGAGAGGAGGCCACGAGCGCTGGTCAGCCGTTCCTGCCATTTCGCAT
>CAZILJ010000361.1:0-1562 GCA_964539915.1 uncultured Acidobacteriaceae bacterium
TCCGGCTCATAGCCTTCAGCACGTTGCTCAGGCCAGGACGGATTTTCAGTTTGCCCGCCTCAATGCCGGCAATCGCTTTGCTGGCAAGCACAGTGTTCTGCAGTTCCGCATTAATGAGCCGCTTCAGCGCGTCCGCGATCAACAAAAGCTCGACGCCGCGAAGCGTTCTTTGTGGATGGGATGCTAATGAGCCCTGGCAGTGAGGACTATAACCTGCCGCCTGCCCCAGAGCTCGTAGACCCGTAGACCGCCATATTACCCCCAAACGGGATCTGCAGGGATACCTGAAGTTTCTCCGGGCTCTTAGGTGCGTCAACGCTTTCTGAATCAGCGACTAAGTTGAGTCACTGCGTGGCTTCATCAAGCAGGAGAACCGAGTCGTGCCAGTCTGGTTTCAGCTGACGACAAAGCGCAACAAGCAGCCGGAGTTTATCGAACTGAAGAGGGCTGAAGGGCGGTGATGTTGCTGTATCGTTTGAAATCCGCAGTGTTAAACGTCAGGACGCTCTCAACTGCGTAGACGGTCATGATTGCAACGAGGCGTGCATCATAGACCTTGACGCCTTGGACTTTATTGTCCGCCACAATTTCTTTCCATGCGGGATAGATCGCCGGAATGTCTGGCAGGAGGGTCAATAATCTTTCGATGCTGCTGACTTCCTGGAGCACTTCCTCATGCGATAACCCAAGACCATTGAGATCAGCGGGACGCGTCGCCACGTTCCAGAATTCGGCGATGTTCTGGGAACAGAAAAAGACCGCGTCCTTTTGCCGGATCAGCTTCGAAACTGCTTGGGTTGCTTGAGCGCAAAGAGGGTGAGTCGGCTGAG
This sequence comes from uncultured Acidobacteriaceae bacterium, assembly GCA_964539915.1. GTDB lineage: Bacteria > Acidobacteriota > Terriglobia > Terriglobales > Acidobacteriaceae > Sulfotelmatobacter. Next base: position 831 of record CAZILJ010000361.1, read on the forward strand.
CACTGCGGAGCAAGATATTTGTGTCAACGAGGACACGCATCAGTGGTCGCGGCCTTCATACATGGCGTCGCGGCTGACCGCGTAATCGGACAGGGGAGTGGTAGGACGGTGGCCAGCAGACCACTCCTCAAACTCCTTCGCTCGTTCCTCAGCCGACAGTGTATGCTGCCCAGCCGGGAGCACAGCGCTCTCGATCACGGAAAGGAGATATTCTTCCACGGTCATGCCGCTGGCCTGCGCTTGCGCGAACAGCCCGGCTTCAAGCTCCGGGTTGAGATTCAAGGTAACCGTCATGAGTTCCCCTCTGCTTGCAGTTTACTTCAGACTTTACCCTAGCGCGAAGGCCTCCTATTGTCCACGGGGAAAGGGTTCAAGCGGAAACAGCACCAGCTTGCGAACGGCGTCCAGAATGTCTTCACGTACACGCCGAGCAGCCAGAGGATTATCCTCAACGATAAATTCCCAGATGTCGGTGATGTCCTCTGCTGCGCCAGGGTGAAGAGTAAAACCCTGCCCTCCCCGGCCGATATCTGGGAAGCGGACGACGCGGTGCGTTTCGTTCAGGGGAAGACCAGCTCCGCCCTGGTGAAGGTGATTCTTAACAAAGTCAGGAAAGCTACAGTTCTAGGCCGCGCGCGGCTCCATGACGAGGGCTATGCGCTCGTCACCGCCAGGAATGCCGCTGACGCTGCGGAGCGAGGCCGTCAGCGGGGCAGGGGGTGACCTACCAAA
>CAZILJ010000362.1:0-3638 GCA_964539915.1 uncultured Acidobacteriaceae bacterium
GGGTCCGAATACTCAAGTCAACCTCGCGACGCTCACGAAAAGAACCATTCAGATTCAGCTGGCCCAGGGCATCGCGAACTTCGACATTTCGAAAGACACTGAATCCGAGCCTGAGATTGATACCCCGAACATTTCCATCCATCCGTCGCACCATGATGGCGTCTTCCGCGTCGAGGTCCGGCCCGATGGTGACACCATCGTGATCGTGACCAAGGGCGAAGCGCAAATCGCCACCCCGCAGGGCAGCACCGAGATTCATGAGGGAGACATGGCGACGGTGCGCGGCGATGCTGAGTCCGCGCAGTACAAGATTTCCGCAGCTCCGCCTCGCGACGACTGGGATCGCTGGAACAGCGACCGCGATCACATGATCCAAAACGCCAACGCCTATCGTCATACCAACCGTTATTACACCGGCGCCCAGGATCTGGATGCCTACGGTCGTTGGCAGAATGTTCCGGACTACGGCGATGTCTGGGTTCCGAACGAACCCGATGGCTGGGTTCCGTATCGTGATGGCAACTGGACCTACGAGCCCTACTACGGTTGGACGTGGGTTGGCTACGAGCCTTGGGGGTGGGCGCCGTATCACTACGGTCGCTGGCTCCCCTACGGCGGGGCGTGGGCCTGGTGGCCTGGTCCGGTTTATAGCGGCGGATTTTATCGTCCGTTCTGGTCGCCTGCGTATGTATCGTTCTTCGGTTGGGGTGGCGGCTTTGGCTTCGGAGTCGGCTTTGGCGGTTGGGGCGGCTTTGGCTGGCTCCCAATTGGACCTTGCGACTTTTTCCACCCCTGGTGGGGCGGCTATCGGGGCCGGTTCGGCATAGTCGGCCGTGGCGGCTTTGATCGCTTCGGCGGGTTTCGACCGTTGCATGGTGGAAACCGGTTCTCGAATATCGCGAACATGCATGACCCGCGCATTGGCCGCGGCCTCTCGACGGTGAATGCGGGTCACTTCGGCTCAGGTCCGGTCAGGGCCATGGGAGCGAGCAGCGAACAGATACGTGGCGCGCGCATGATGGCGGGTAATCTGCCCGTGGTCCCTTCTCGCGCAAGCCTGTCGGCGAGCGGACGCCCCGCGGCGCCAGCCACGATGCACAACACTGCTTCGCAGCGTTTCGTCGGCACGGCACACAACAACCTGTCGCGTCCAGCGTCGTTCCAGCAGCAGACTGCAAGTCTGCGGCAGTCGATGGCACAGAGCCATGTGGGTGCTATTCCAGCCGGCGGACGCTCGAGCTTCAGCTCATCCGCGAGCGCGCGCGGCACCATGCAGAAGCCTAGCGCGGGCAGCATGCAGAGTGGCCGAGAGGTGAACAACCCGGCGAGTCGAAGCCTCGGTCAGCAGTCTTCCACGCAAAATGCGAACTCTGGCGGATCGCGCCCATTCACGGGACCAAATAGCGGAACTCGTTCGTCGGTCCCCACCTCCTCGGGTTCTTCCAATACGGGTTCTCGCGGCGTCGGTTCGGAGAACATGGGTTCACGAAACATTGGTTCCGGGAACATGCAGTCGCAACGCGCTACGCCTCAGTCTCTCGGCGGCAATAGCGGTGGATACCGGCCGTTTACGCCGCCTTCGAGCAGCCAGGCATCGCGTAGCGGCTCTTATGGCGGCGGGTCTTACAACGGATCGAGCGCGCCTGCGACCCGCGGAAGCAGCGGCAGCTATTGGAATCGGACTGCGTCGAGCAGCCCGAGTTCGGTCGGACCGCGCGGCAACAGTTCATATGGCGCCGGTTCACGTCCGCAGTTAGATATGCGCCAGCCGATCGCACGCGCACCTTATGGCGGCTACGGTGGATATTCACGCGGGATTTCCCCATCGTACGGCGGCGCTCCCAGCTATGGTGGAGCGCGCGCTCCGAGTTATGGTGGAGCCCCGAGTTACGGCGGAGCGCGCGGACCCAGCTACGGCGGTGGCCGCGGTCCGAGTGGCGGCGGGCACTACTCGGCGCCGAGCGGTGGCGGACGCTCCTCCGGTGGTGGACACCCCTCCGGAGGCGGCGGAGGCCATTCGGGTGGCGGAGGTCATTCGGGTGGTGGCAGCCATGGCGGAGGCCATCGCTAAAAAGCTTGGAGACGCCAAGTCTCTGAGGGAAGCAACACGTTGTTGAAGTGAAGGAACAGAGGCGGGAAGGGCGTGCTTAACGGCACGCCCTCTCTGTTTGCACTCGCTGGTGGAATTCGCATGCTCGCTGGTTTGCAGAACCAAGTGCCTAACCCTAACTAAAACTAAAGCTTGGCGCGATCTCCCTCACTACTTTCACTCGATAATTGCAAAGAATCTCTCCGTGGTCGATTTTGACGATCCGATCATCTTTGCTGTTCGTTCCTGACTTAATGTCGAAGCAAACTGGATCGGAGTCCATGTCAGTCCAAGCCCGAACTGAATGTACCCAGCAGGAATAAGGCCCTCCCATAGTCCTTCGTCCTTCGTCCTTCGTCCTTCGTCGTCGCGCTCAGTGTCTGATTCCAATACGCGGTTGTTTCGCCAACTGGGCGCATCCACAGCGGTGCAAATCACAGGCAAGCAGAGATGTTGTTGTTCAACGCAATTACGGTCGTGCGTAGGCAGGACTGTCGGGTTGGGGACGGTCGTAATCGCGGCCGTATTTATTCTTGTGGGCGAGAGTGAGATCAGACTCGGGGAGCGTAAGTATCCCCAGCGATGTCGAGTCCGCCGCCACTGTGATCTCGCGGTTCAAAGCGCGCAGCACGTCGGGCGCTACCGAGGAGTGAAATATCTGCAATTCGTAGCGGCCTGGCGGAACATCAGGAATGTTGATCTCTCCTCGCGCATCGGAAATCGCATAGTATGGCGTGGGCAAAGCAATTACCACCGCGCTCATCTCCGCATGAATGTTGCAGTAGATAAATGAGACGCCGGGTTTGTCGAACTGAACGAAGCGCGTAGTTCCGCTCTCGTAGAGTCCAAGATCGAACCGCTTTCCCTCAAACAGCGAAAACACGTTGTGGAAAAACGGATCGTGGTTGGGAAACTCTACTTTGCCGCCCACCGGGATAACCAGAAGCGCTGGCTGGAAACTCTTGTTCTTCTGCACCAGTTGCGGAATCTGTGAGGCTTTTTGTCGAGGCAACTGGACCGTCGCTCCTACCGGAGTCAACCAGACGACTGCCTTCGACGCATTGGTCAAGGCATGACCGTCCTTGATGAGCTCCACCTGCGCCTTGATCGAAGCCCGCTGAGCCGGCGCGAAGACAGATGTAGCCAGCACGATGAAGAGCGAGCACGTTGGCCGGATCGAGCGAATTGTCAAAACAAAATCCCTATCGCCAGATTGAGCTGATTTGTTGCGCTGCTACTGTTATAGACGGGGAAAGTGCGCAAACGTCTGAGTTCAGCCGACAGTAGGAGATCAGAGCGAGGACGAAAGACCACATTGCCCAGAAGTCCGCGATTCCGTCCCAGAATCTCCCCGAAGTTATTCTGATCGATAGCGAAGCCGCGCACGTCACGGGCAAATGCGTTGTCTTCTGCGAAGACGGCGTTGAACTCGACTTTTGGAGTCGCCTGGAACTTCAATTGAGTCCATCCACCCATATCGTTGAGACCGCGGATCGGCGTGAAGGGCGAAGTGGGATCGCCGCCGTACAGGATCGCCGCAGCAGCGGTG
>CAZILJ010000363.1:0-2730 GCA_964539915.1 uncultured Acidobacteriaceae bacterium
TCGCCGCCTTGCCCGTAATCGAGCCGCGGCGGTAAAGTAGTCAACCGTATCCACCTCTGCGTGGTCTGTGACTATGCCCAAACTCAAAGCTCCGAAAAAATCTCCCCCCAAAAAGACCTCCGCTGATCCCGCCGGCTGCAACGTAGGTTTGCCGCAGGTTCCCTCGATGTATGGGCTGAAACCTCGAATGCAGTATCTTCCTTTCAGCCATGCTGAAGCGCGGCTCACGAATTCGCGGAACTACTGGATATGCACCGCGCGCCCCGATGGTCGCCCGCACTCCATCCCCGTCTGGGGTTTTTGGGTCGACGGAGCCTTGTTCTTTGGCACCGCCCGCGCATCGCGCAAAGCCCGCAACCTGGCTCAAAATCCCGCAGTGTCCATTCACCTCGAGTCTGGCGATGATGTCATCATTCTCGAAGGCAACGCCGTTGAGGTGGACCTTACCGACAAGTCGAGGCTCCCGCCACTCGACGCGGCTTCTCGCGCCAAGTACAAGATGCCGCTGATGGCCACGCCTGAGGTTGTGCTCTATTCCGTTCGACCACGCGTCGTGCTGGCTTGGACAGAAAACAATTTCCCCAACAACGCCACCCGCTGGCAATTCGATACCGCCAAGTGGTGACGGAAACGAGCGCTCGCACCAACCGTCCAAGCACCTTTGATTCACCCGCCATCGCGTTGGCGGTTGCCTGTGCTCAACCCAATCCGTAAGATTGGCATTAACCGCACAAAACATACGCAACCACAACGGAGGTCTTATGCGCTCACGTTTTCTCCTGGCCATCCTCGGTCTCTATCTCGCTTTGGCTGTGTCCGGATGCAGTCGCAAATCCGATAGCGGCACCGATCGAAACAATTCTCAGGCGCAGACTCCGACCGATAGTAACGGAACGCAGGCTGCACAGCCCCCGGAATCCAGGCAAGAAGAGCCCAAACGCGAGCCACTTGTTGTGCCAGCGAGAACCGCGGTCACCCTCAGGCTGGGGTCTGATATCGGCTCCAAGTTGAGTCAGGCGGGCGAAACTTTCGCTGGCACCGTAGCTAAGGATGTTGTGGTGGGGGAAGCTGTCGCGATTCCGCGAGGCACTCGTGCGACGGGCACGGTTGTCGACGCCAAGCCCCTCGGCAGGTTTAAGGGTGGCGCAGAGCTTGTCGTGCGCCTCGACTCGATCAACGTGAATGGTGCCGATCGTCGGGTTGAAACTTCCGCGAAGACTTTTGCGGCAAAGGGCAAAGGCAAGCGTACCGCTGTGATGACCGGTGGAGGTGCAGCACTCGGCGGCCTCATTGGTGGTCTGGCTGGTGGCGGTAAAGGTGCGGCAATTGGATTAGCGGCCGGCGCCGGCGCTGGTGCCGGCGGCTCAGCTTTCACGGGAAATAAAGACATCGTACTGCCTGCTGAGTCCGCCCTCACCTTCGAGTTGACGCGCTCGCTCGAAATAAGGCGGTAGAATTCCAGGTTGAATCGCCTGCGGCCTTGTCTGCCGGCGATTCAACCCAGTCTATTCACCGGAACGGGACGACGTTATGCTCGACTTCACCCGCTTTGAAGTCCTCACCTTTGATTGCTACGGAACGTTGATTAATTGGGAGGCGGGCATTCTCTCCGCGCTCCATCGCGTGCTGTCCGCTCATGGAACGAAGGGCGACGACGCCACGATTCTCAAACTTTACGGGGATTTTGAACAGGATTCCGAACACGGCGCCTTTCGGCCCTACCGCGAGGTGCTGGAGTCGGTGGTGCGGCAGTACGGCAAGGAGTTCCAGTTCACTCCCAGCGCTGAAGAAATGCGCTCACTGCCCGAGTCTCTACCCAACTGGAAGCCCTGGCCCGATACGGTTGCCGCGCTTCGACAGCTCAAGACTCGTTTTCGCCTGGCGATTCTTTCCAATGTGGACGACGATCTCTTCGCTGCCACGCGGCCCCAACTCGAAGTGGACTTCGATGAGGTCATCACCGCTCAGCAAGCGCAAGCCTACAAGCCTTCGCTGAAACTCTTCGAGCTCGCACTGAGTCGGATCCACGCGCCTGCCCATCGAGTGCTGCACGTAGGGCAAAGCATTTATCACGATGTCGTTCCGGCTCAGGCGCTCGGCCTCGCCACCGTCTGGGTAAACCGTCCTTCGGCTCGTCCCGGCGTCGGCGCCGTCAAGCTCGCAGAAGCGAAGCCCGATCTAACCGTCACAAGCCTCGCAGAACTCGCTGCAGCCGCCCTGCATGATTAACGGCGAAACACGGAATTCGTTCCGAGCTGGCAATTAGAAATTCGCTGGCACCTTCACGACTTTCTTCTGAATCGCCCACATCACCAGCTCCGCTTTGTTATGAATGCCCAGCTTTCTCATGAGATTAAACTTGTGGGCGTCCACCGTCTTCACGCTAAGCCCTAGTACCACAGCGGTAGTACGCACTGTCCTGCCCTCTGCCAGCAGCTTGAGGACCTCGCGCTCTCGTGCCGTCAAGACGCGCTTTCTTGGAAGCATCTCCGGGGGGGACAATTCTCCCCGGCGGCGCTCCTGAATCTCCAGCAAGCCCCCGTCCTGACCCGCGTGCGTCCTCCTGACCATCTCTACTAGTTCTTCCGCCGAGGTCTGCCGCACCGCACAACTTGTCCCGATTGCCTGCGGGTCCTGGTCGTCGCCTTTGTGCGTTGCCAGAAACAACACCTTGGTGCGTGGACACTCTTGGAGAATCAGGCGCTCGGTCTCTTCAGCTGCGCAGTCGAA
>CAZILJ010000364.1:0-4204 GCA_964539915.1 uncultured Acidobacteriaceae bacterium
GAGCGAATGAACGAACTGAACGGCACGCTGGAAATGGAATCGGAAGGGCGTGGGACAACAATTCGAGCGGTCGTTCCCCTTAGAGCAGGGACTCCTTCGTCGCAGGCAGCCGACGATTCGCGGAAACGGGCGCCCCAGTCCTCTGAGTACCAAATAAGTCCGCTCCGCTCGGGAGATGCCGGGATCGCGGCGGACTAATCCAGCGCAGACAGCACTCCCATCTGCGAGAACAGCTCTCGAACTTAATCTGCTTTGCGCCAGCTCGCGTCGCGGTCGTATCGGTCCAGCGTCTTCACGATCTCGGCGGTCCGCGGCCCGAGATCTTTTTCGTATACGATTCCGTCCTGGTTCACCGCGAAAGTCATAACGCCTGAGGAACGGTACTCCGCGGGATAAGCCACAAAGGCGAAGCCGCGAGTCATTTTTCCATCGACGATGTAGCTCTGGCTGCGCCCGCGTAGCTTCCCTCCTTCACCTTTCAGAATCTGAAAATAGTAGCCCTCAAAAGGCTGGTGCTCCTGATTGGCCGCATCGCCATACCCTTCTTTCGCGGCCGAAGCTACGAGGGGACCAATGGGGCTCACGGGTTCGCCGGAAGAGGCTTGCCAGTAAAGCCCGTTGTGCTTTCCGGGATCGCTGAATAACTTCTGTGCATACTCGCCCTTCTCGCCGTCGTGCGGCTGTGCGTAATATTCCTTTTGCGCGTCCGCCAGTTCACGGCAGACCTGGATCGCAGCGAGTTCATTCTTCCCGATCCTTCGGTAAAGAATCTCCTCCTTGCCGGCTGCAGTATCGAAATACCAGGTGTCTCCCTTATGGATGAGCGGGATCGGAGTGGGCCAATTCTCGGCTCCGATGTAGAGCGTGGTGGTGCCGTCGGGCTCCATTACCAAGCGGTGCATCTTGCGGTATCTCTGCACGAACTGGCTTCTATCGTTTTTATCCTCGGCGTCATCGCCTGACGAGGTGATGTCCTTTGAATCCGGTCCCAAAATTTTCAACAGCTCCGGCTGATCGTTTTTCCTGACTGCCTCTACAAAGGTCTGAGCGGCATCGGAAGCGGAGGAAAAGGTCTGTTGCCCCGGCTGGACGTCGCTGAATTTCCGCTGCGCCGTGATCGGTCCGCTTCTTTCCTTCTCGCTCGCGGCAGATTTTGTTGGCGCGGCCTGCCCGGATGCCAGGCTTGAAAAGACTCCCAGGGTGGCGAGAGCAGCGACGGCGACACCCAACTGAATTCCCCTTGGATGTTTTCCAGAAGTTCTTATTTCGAATGTCATACGTTCCTATCCTTTCGGGCGCGGTCAATCAAAATGAGCCTTTGGCACTGGCTAGTTAGCTCTAGGGCTAGTGCCTTCCGCCACCGGCGTGTCCGCCACCGTGCGAAGCACCACCGCCATAACTCGATCGTCCGCGGGAAGAGTATCCACGCGCTTCTCCCCCGCGGCTGTAGCCGCCGAAAGCGCCTGACCGCGTTCCCGTCGATCCTCTGCCTGCCTCACCACGATATCCGCCTTCTCGGCCTCCGTATGCACCTGCGCGGCCGGGAGCAGCGAAACCGCGAGCTGCGCGGTCGCCATGGCCGTAAGGCGCGTATCCCCGGTAATTACCGCGGAAGTAGGCGTTGCGGTCATAGAACGCGCGACTGTGGAATCCATAGGGACGCCCGCCATACAGCAGACCGCGGTGGTACCAATCGAAACCCCATCCATGCCAGCCCCAGCCATATCCGAAGAACGGGCCAATGCCGAAACCGACTCCGAAAGAGAGATACGGGCCCCCAACTCCCCACCATGGGTAGAAGCCAGGCCATAGTCCAACCGGATAGCCGTAGACGATTTCCGGGTTGTATTCGGGAACGTAGACGACCTCGGGATTCGCAGGTTGAATGACGACCTGTTGTCCTTGATCCGCCACAGTCTGCTGCGGCGTTGACTTCAAATTGCCGGCCTCTTGCGCCTTCTTCCGCATGAACTGAACAGCTGCCATTACGTCGGCCTGCTGGTTGTAATTCGCGTCGCCCAGCTCAGAGGTCCAGGAGAGATCCTTATCCAAATTCGCAAGCACCGAAGGAAACTGCGTCAAAGCTTTCACGCTCGGGTCCCAATCCTGTTGGTCAACCGCGTCGCCTAACTCCTTGCCCTTCAGATTGGGATTTTGTTGCAGAAAGCGCTGCGCCTCGACAATCTGGGTGGGATAGGCAGAGGCCGCCAGAACCTGCGCGACCAGGGCATCAGGATAGAGCGCGATGGGAGCCACCAACTGCTGTAATTGTTCAGGGCTCAAGGTCGCAGAGTGCGCGCGTCCTGGGTTTGGCGGGGGACCCTGGTCGGGTGGCGCGTCTTGCGTCTCCTGGTCATCCTGCGACGGCGCCTGCTGCGGAGGATCATATTGCTGCCGATCTTGTGGACGGTCCTGCGGCGGCGGACCTGGGTCTTGCTGCGGCTCCTGCCTTGGGCTCGCCTGCAACGAGGCAACGCCCACGACCAGCACGAGCACACTACAGGCGGCGCTATTAAGAATATTTCCGAATAGTTCAAATCTCACTATGGACCTCCAGCGGGTAACCGGATCGACACTTTAGCTTTGGTGAGGATATTCACCCACTTGGATGCAAGCTAAAGCCAAACAGTTAGCGGTTAATCGTACCCCCTGTGATCTGCTTCCCTCAAGCCAGCGAGACGTGAAACTAGGTTAGGCGCGGATCGTCAGTTTGCATTCGATGAAAAGGCCCGTGGCGCGAGGTTTGCTTACGGGTGCGCGATCTTGAAGCGCTTCCGGTTCGGTCCTTGAGCAACAAAGCTCGAGAGCCCTGACGGGATGACCGATCGCGAGGTTTGTCATTCCTGGGTATGTCGTGGGATGAAGACTCTCGCTCGAACGTACCTGCGGAGAATTTGTCGGCGAGGTTGGTGACAGGTTATTGGAGAATAAACCCGGCGGGTTGCACGAAGCCGGCAAGGGTCACGGTGCGGACGAGGGAGAGCCCGAGGACGCCACCATACAAGCACAGAAGACACCGCCTCACTGCGACCGGAAGAGATACTGGCAAAGCAGCCAGACGGCGGAGAACCAAATCGCGAAAATTGAGATGCCGTTCGTGACTCGGGGGTTTGGCGCGATCACGTGTGGGTAGTTTTTCAACCCTTGAAAAAATCCCTTCGCGCTCTTCGACAGATTGCATCCAAACGACGCGCATTCGTGTCGCACCAAAAGCGCTCGGGAGACTCGCGTGCACGACCGCTTAAAGAGTATTGGCAAGACCTTGGCGCCGGCATTTGCCGCCATGTTGTTTTTGCTCAACGCACCGTGCCAGACGACAACCTCTGGCCCGGCTTCGCCTTTTGCTTCAGCCTCACCGTTTTCGGCGGATGACGCTGCCACCTTCGTTGCGGCGCCTAGCTTCGATGTGTCGGCGCTTCCTGCCGGAACTTTTGCCGATGACGCGGCGGGGTCTGTGGCCACGCAAAACACGGAGCAGCGTGGCGGCTTTCTCGCGCGCGCCGTACATCGAACCCTTCAAGACCAAAAAGGAATTTATTTGGCGCCGTTCGAGCCGTCCCACTTCAAGTGGGACGCCATCGTAGTGGGAGGCGCGGCAGCCTTTTTTGTGACGGACCGTCACATCGAAAACAACGTGCCCAACAGTCACTACCAGTTTTGGCAGGATAGTTCCAACATCGCAATCGGCGGCCTGGCCGCGACGCTGGGTGGGGTCTGGCTGTACGGTGTCAAGACCGAGCACCATCACGCCCGCGAAACTGGCGAACTCGAACTGGAAACACTGGTGAACACGTTTCTGGTCTATGCGCCGATGCAGTTTATTGCTGGGCGCCAACGTCCGGGAGAAGGAAACGGGCATGGAGATTTCTTGAAACACCCGATGCTCAACACATCTTTCCCCGGAGGGCACGCGATGTTCACCTGGGCGATGGCCACCGTGGTCGCGCATGAGTACTCGCAGAACTGGGTCAGAGTGCTGACTTATTCGGCGGCGTTCACCGTCACGCTGAGTCGTTTCATGGCACACGACCACTGGGCGTCAGACATGTGGGTCGGAACGGGACTCGGATTGGCCATCGGTACATACACGTTCCACGCACACTGTGACCCTGATCTGAGCGCTTCATGCAAGCGACACTACGCGAGAATCTTTAAGTCCAAGTCGAAGTCCAAATTGAACTACGCGCCGTTCGGTCCAGATATC
>CAZILJ010000365.1:0-5380 GCA_964539915.1 uncultured Acidobacteriaceae bacterium
CCGGCCATCGCAATGTTGCTGCGCTTCAGAATCTCAATCACTCCGGCGGGCGTGCACGGCACCAGCCCAGCACGCTGCGTGGACAGCAAGCCGACGTTAACGGGATGAAATCCATCGACGTCTTTGGCGGGATCGACCGTCATCAGCACCTTCTTGGCATCGACGTGGGCAGGAAGGGGCAACTGCACCAGGATCCCATCGACATCGTCGCGCCGGTTCAGGTCCTCGATCAGGGCGAGCAGTTCGCCGGTGGTGACAGATTCGGGCGGCGTCAGCTTTTCGCTGCCAACACCAACCTCTTCACAGGCCTTCACTTTGCCCCGCACATAAATCTCGGAGGCCGAGTCGTGGCCGACCAGGACTACGGCCAAACCGGGCCGCACTCCGGCGGCAGTCATGGTTTTCACTTCCGCGGCCACCTCGCCGCGAATCTGTTGCGCGATTTTGCTTCCGTCGAGAATGAGAGCAGACATGATGCTGAGCTTCCGGCGACCAGCTTCCGGTACTAAAATCTTACACTGTTGGAGGGCTGGCCGCGCCGGGGACTGCCGGCAAGGTGCCGGCGCTGCTCGGCGGAGATGCCAGCCACTGTGGTGAAACCCAACAGACTTGTCGTACAATCCACGAGTCATGATTGCCAAAGAACTGCTGGAAATTCTGGTTTGTCCGGCGTGCAAGCAAGAGCTTGAGTATCGTGAGAAGCCGGAAAGTCTGAAGTGCAAGCAGTGCCACCGGGTCTATGTCGTGAAAGACGACATCCCCATCATGCTGATCGATGAGGCCACTGTCGAGTCTTAGCTCAGACGGCTACGCTTACGTTTTAGGCTAAATTCCGCGGCTCATCGCAGACCAAAGATTGGTATCCGTCCAGCCCAGCCGGCCTTCCGCCCCAACTACGCGACGTTGTTTGTTGTTAACTGTCTGCAAATCGACACATTGTGTCAGTCTTCAGATTACCTGAGGGTACCAGGGGAATCTCTGCCGGCTGCCGGCGCCTGCCCAAGTTACCCGCAACTTTCTTGATCTACACGGGTTAAACCTCTTAACAGGGGTTTGACGGACGCTACAGGAAAGACAGCAGGAGTACGGCAAAAGAATTGCATACAACTTCCACAAGTGCCAATGAGTCTAATTGGGCAAGAAGCAGATTAGGTCGGAGTCGGAGGTGATGACGGCCATGAATGATAAAGACAGATTCACGATGACGGAACTAGCGGCACTCAGGAACGATCTGCTGCAGGGCGGCATGATCGACTCTTATGAGGCGGCCGAACTGCTCCAGGTGTTTCTGATGGGGCGTGGGTATGGTGTTTCGCCTAAGGATGCGCTCGACGCGGCAGGCCGCGTTGAGATGGCCGGGTGCGCCCTGCCAGTCCTGATGCACGAGTTAGAGAACCTGGCAATGGTGATGTAACCAGTTGCGAGCGCCGCGGGACGGTGACCCCGCGACGAAACATAAATGCGGGTTCAGCGGCGTGAAAAAATCCGTCGCTCTGGCGTGAGAAGGCAAAGTTCGGGGAAAGTTTAGAAATCGACATGCTGGATCGGCCATCGAAACAAGATCGGTCGAATCAGTTTCAAACGGGAAAGCCGGGCCAACCAGCCCGGCTTTGTTGTGTTTGGGATCCGATCAGTCCCTCTAGAACACTCTGCGGAATAGCCAGAACAACGATCCTGACAAGAGCATCGCCACCGGGAGTGTGAGCACCCATGCCATGGCCAGGTTTCGCACCGTGCCCAGTTGAATGCCCGAACGGTTGGCGGCCATGGTGCCGGCCACGCCCGAAGAAAGCACGTGCGTGGTGCTGACCGGCAAGCCAAAACCGTCAGCCGCTCCGATCGTCGCCATGGCGGTGATTTCGGCAACCGCTCCTTGGGCGTACGTCAGGTGTTCTTTCCCGATTTTTTCGCCCACCGTTACCACAATTCGCTTCCAGCCAACCATGGTTCCCAAACCCAGAGCCATTGCCACGGCAACCTTCACCCAGGTAGGAATGAAGCGCGTGGAATGGTCAACATGCTTTTTGTAGTTGGCGAGGACGGCGGCGTCGGCAGGGGAGAACTTCGGCTTGCCCGATTTCGCAGTAAGGCGCAGGACTTCGCTCACAAGATACAGATCGTTGCGGAAGTTGCGTACCCGGTCATTGGGAACATTCTTCAGCTCTTTGTAGATGGTGGTTTCGTTGCCAACGTCATTGACCAGAGTGCGCATGGCCAACATAGTGTTCGCATTGAACTGTTTCGTGCGGATGTAGTCGGTCACGTCGTCGCGAGCATCACCGATTACCGCCCCTGGCTCGACGTAGTGGTCGAGGACCTGGGCAGCTTGTTGAGAAACGGCGATGAAATCCTGCGACTGTTGGAAGGTCACGGCATGGTTCAGGGCATAAGCCGTGGGCACGGTTCCAATCAGGATGAGCATGATGAGGCCCATACCCTTTTGACCGTCGTTGGAGCCGTGGAAGAAGCTCACGCCGGTGCAGGTGAGGATGAGCAGGCAACGAATGTAGAACGGCGGCGGCTCGGTCCCTGCCGGGGCGCGGTAGAGCTTCTCGTCGCGAATGAACCTCTTGGCCAGCAGCAACAGAAGCGCCGCCACACCAAATCCGATGAGAGGCGAGAGCAATAACGACCAGCCAATATTCCTGGCCTGTCCCCAGTCAACTCCGGAAGTGCCGGCCTTGCCGGATATCAACTGATTGGCAATGCCCACACCGATGACCGAGCCGATCAGCGTATGGGAACTGGATGCGGGCAGGCCGAAATACCATGTTCCCAGATTCCAGATAATCGCGGCGACGAGCAGCGCGAAGACCATCGCAAATCCGGCTTTGCTGCCGACCTGCAGGATCAGTTCCACAGGCAACAGCGAGATGATGCTGAAGGCAACCAAGCCGGACGAAACCATCACTCCCAGAAAGTTCCAGAAGCCCGACCAAACCACCGCGACGTGAGGCTCCAGCGAGTGCGTGTAAATCACGGTGGCCACCGCGTTGGCGGTGTCGTGGAATCCGTTGACGAACTCAAAGCCCAGCGCGACCAGCAAGGCAATTCCCAGCAGGACATAGGGCAACACGGACCCGCTGTGAATGGTAGAGAGATCTCCCAGCAGGTGCGATCCCGCGTAGGCGAAGCCAATGACGAGAACAATTCCGAAGACAATCATGCCGATCTTGCCCGGCGAACGGGCGAGCTTGGAATCAAGAACGGTGGAAGATGCAGTTGCCATGGCGATCCTTTGTGACAGCGGAGAAGCCAGAATTTTGAACCCAACCTGAATTGCGGAACTATAGGGAAGGGATGTTACGGGCGTGTTAACGGAGAAGCAGAAAATCAGCCTAAGGATGACTTTTAACAGTGCCGTAATGAATGGATGCTAGCTTGGTCGCACCTTGGAGCGCCGGGGCGTGTGAGATTTTGCAGCTCAACTTAAGGAGACTTCCAGTGCTAGCAAACATTTCGAAAATACAACGTCTTTGGAATGCGCTGACGAGCGGTGTTGTAGTCGTCTCAGTCCTTGCGGCTGTCCCGGCTCTCGCGCAAGACTCTAGATCTCGCGATCAAGACAGATTTTTCTGGCCGGGCAATTTGGTGGTGAGCCGCAGCGTCTACGACAGCAATCCCAACAATGTCCAGGTTGGCGAAATTCTGCCGCCCAACTGCGCGAGCACGCAAGGTGGGTGCTCCGCCGCCACTGGCGCCCCTTTTAATGGCACATACCCGTTCGTCTGGAACAATGACACCTACGATGGCAGCTTTGGCATCACCTCAAAAATCTATCTGGACCAGATCCTTCCTTTTGGACTCCTGATCGACAGCCTCGAGGTACCGAACAGTTCCCAGCGCGGAATCACCCCTAGTAGCGATCAGCTGGTCACAAGTTTCAGTTCGAAATCAGAATTGGCTCTTCATCTCTCCACCAACGGCCAGTACCTTACGTTTGGTGGTTATGTAGCTCCGATCAACCAGCTCGATGTATCGAATTCCAACACTCCAGGAGCCGTTGATTCCACGAATCCGGTCGGCGAGAACGTCTATCGTGCCGTAGCGCAGGTCGACCGAAGAGGACGCTTTCAGTTCACCGAAACGAACGCCTACAGCGGAAACAACGGACGCGCCGTCATCCTTAACAACAGCAACGGCGGCAGTTTCTTCTATACGACCGGCAATGCCGGAAATGGCAGCAACCCGCAACCGGACGGAGTGATTCTGGGAGCCGGAGCTCAAATTATCAGTCCCGCCAATGAACCCGAGAGCGCGCAGGTGCCCTCGATTCCGACACCTGTCGGCAGCTTTTCTGTGACGGAACTGGGCGCAAAAGCCGACAAAATCGGCAAAGACGACAACTTCCGCGGCATCACCCTCTTCAACAACGTGCTCTACTATTCCAAGGGGAGCGGCAGCAATGGGGTCAACACCGTGTACTTCCTGGACACGACCGGCAGCGCGTGCCCGAGTGGCGTCGGCCTTCCTTCCAGTTCGGCGAAGCTGCCTACTTCGCCACTCTCCTATAACATTGCCGATCTTCAGACCAAAGGCCTTCCTGAAAACATGTGCATCCTGGCCGGTTTCCCTTCCGTTCCGAACAAGACGGCTGCAACTGTTAGCTTTCCCTTCGGTATCTGGTTTGCCAATGCGACGACGCTCTACGTTGCCGACGAAGGCGACGGGTATGCCGGTGGTACAGATCTCTACACGCACGCCGCCGCTCAGACCACGGCCGGATTGCAGAAGTGGGTTTTCAATTCCTCCACCAGCATGTGGAGCCTGGCCTACACATTGCACACGGGATTAGATTTGGGCGTTCCCTACACTGTGCGGCACTATCCTTCCGGCACCAACGCGGCAACCGGACTTCCTTGGGCGCCGGCAACCGACGGCCTCCGCAATATCATGGGGATCGCGGGCGACGACGGTTTCGTCGCCATCTGGGCGATAACCTCTACCGTGAGCGGAAACGGTGATCAAGGCGCTGACCCCAATAAACTCGTGGTCGTCTTCGATTCGTTGCAGAATACCGATCCCACTCTCGCATCTAAGGAAACATTCTTTCCGATTCGCGAAGCCGGATTCGGGGAAGTCCTGCGGGGCGTTTCTCTTACGCCCGGGACCGAGTTTGCCTCGAGCGATCGATAACTGCTTCAACCCTGAATCGAACAAGCACGGATCATTATCGACGAGCCCGGATAACCACAACAAGCGGCGGGCAATTCTAACGCCCGCCGCCGCTCTCATCCGTCGCGCGATCGCAGCCGGGCGCTGCCACTGAGGTCGCTGAGTGAGCTTACAATCAGCAGACCAACACCATCCAGCATACCCAGCCATTCATGCCCAGCCTTTACTTGAACCTGGAGAGGAACCGTTGCCTATCCGTAAGTAC
>CAZILJ010000366.1:0-2263 GCA_964539915.1 uncultured Acidobacteriaceae bacterium
ACGGGTGTGGGCGACATGCTCGACGTGCTCTTAATGCCCGGGACCGGGCCAGTGAAGACGATTCCAGGGGGAAGGGAGAATCCGGGCGAAGGCTACCGTTCGCGTTTCAGCCATGCTGACGAAGTAGCGACGCCGGGCTACTATTCGGTTCTGCTGCGCGACTACGACGTCCGGGCCGAACTGAGCGCGACCGAACGCGCGGGCATTCATAAGTACACGTTCCCCAAGAGCGATACCAGCCACTTTATTCTCGATTTCACACATCTTTATGGGATCGCGCCGGGCGGGGTTCGGTGGTCGGAATTGAAAATCGTAAATGCCGACACCATCGTCGGTGGGCGCGCGGTGAACCGCTGGGCGCCCGGACGCGAGATTTACTTCGCCATGAAATTTTCCAAGCCCTTTCTTTTGGCTGAGATCGTTTCGGACGAGAAAAAACTGGATAGGACGGTTCGGAAAGCGAAGGGGAATTCGCTGAAGGCGCTGATCGACTATCAGACTACCGAGGGCGAGGTGATCTACGTCAAGACCGGCATCTCGGGAGTGAGCGCGGAAGGCGCAATGAAAAATCTGGAAGCGGAGATTCCGGACTGGGACTTCAATCGGGTGAGGCAGGCTGCGCATGAAGCGTGGCGCAAGCAGCTTTCGCGAATCACCATTGAGACCTCCAATCAAAGACAGCGGGAAATCTTTTACACGAGCCTGTATCACATGATGGTGGCTCCAACGCTGTTCGACGACGTGGACGGCCAGTACCGCGGGATGGACGGGAAGGTTCATCAACTGCCTGCGGGATTTCATAACTACAGCACGTTTTCTTTGTGGGACACCTACCGCGCAACTCATCCTTTCTACACCATTGCTCTCGGCGAGCGCGTCCCGGATTTCGTCAATTGCCTGATTCGTATGGCCGAGGAGAGTCCCGAGGGAATGCCCGTCTGGCCGCTGCAAGGCAGAGAGACAGGTTGCATGACCGGCTACCATTCGAGTTCTGTGATCGCGGAAGCTTATGTGAAGGGATTCAAGGGAATCGACTTCGGAAAAGCTTATCCGTCGATGCGGAAGCGGGCGATGGACGATGACTACCGGGGATTGGCTTATTACAGAAAACTTGGCTACATCCCTTGCGACAAGGAAGAGGAGTCGTGTAGCAAGACGATGGAATACGTCTACGACGATTGGGCAGTAGCGCACATCGCGCAGGCCGTGGGCGCCGCAGAAGATCAAAAACTTCTGCTGGAACGATGCCGCAACTACCGGAATCTGTTTGATGCGAAGGTGGGATTCGTACGACCGCGCTTTGAAAACGGAGACTGGTCAGAACCCTTCGAGGCCACGGAAATGGGCCATTCAAAGAAGTGGAAAGACTATACCGAATCGAATCCTTGGGAAACGACATTTGCCATTCAGCACGACCCCGGAGGATACATGGAACTGTTTGGAGGCCGGCAGGCTTTTGTCGAGAAACTGGACAGCCTGTTCAGGCAGAGCACGCAACTGCCCGCTGATGCTCCGCCAGACATCGCTGGAATGGTCGGCCAATATGCGCACGGCAATGAGCCGTGCCATCACATCGCTTATCTCTATTCGTACGCAGGTGTGCCTTACAAGACGCAGGAGCGGGTTCGCAGTTTGCTCGAGATGGAATACGACAATCAGCCGAACGGTCTCGCGGGCAATGAGGATTGCGGCCAGATGTCAGCGTGGTATGTGATGAGTGCGCTCGGCTTTTATGCCGTTGATCCCGTCAGCGGAAATTACGTGTTCGGCACGCCATTGTTCGATCGCGTCATCGTCGACGTGAAAAATGGAGCGAAACTGGTGGTTGAGACGAAGCGCTCTTCCCCCAGGGATCAATACATTCAGTCCATCACCTTCAACGGCAAGCCCTACGATAAAGTGTGGTTTCGGCACGCGGATATTGCGAATGGAGCGACCATCGTGTTTCACATGGGTGGTGAACCGAACCTGCAATTCGGAGCGGCGGAGAATGCTGCGCCTCCATCACTGCCTGCTTAGAAGGGCACTCGCGAGCCGCTATTTAGCGACAGACGCTTCGCGCGGGCGCGGTAGTGCCGCTGTTGTTACGGGGCCCGACAGTGAGTACGGTTAAAAACACAGCGCTGCGACAGGCGTGTTCCTGAAGTATCCAAGCCTCATTCGAAGCTGACCTAGGCGCACTTATCTGGAA
The DNA here is from genome assembly GCA_964539915.1 of uncultured Acidobacteriaceae bacterium. Taxonomy (GTDB): domain Bacteria; phylum Acidobacteriota; class Terriglobia; order Terriglobales; family Acidobacteriaceae; genus Sulfotelmatobacter. The sequence goes on from CAZILJ010000366.1 coordinate 2,192, forward strand.
TCGGCTGATCTAACCTTCACGCCAATCGCGCGCGGGACTTGACTATCGAACTGATCTGCGAGAAGCTGTCGC
>CAZILJ010000367.1:0-2830 GCA_964539915.1 uncultured Acidobacteriaceae bacterium
TTTACAGTTTTGAAAAGGATCTTCTTCCTCTGGCTGTCGAGAAACAGATGGGGATTATCGGGATGAAGGTGATGGCACGCGGCCGCATTCTTTCCAGTTGGACGCCGCCGCCTGTGGAAGAACAAAAACACTCATGGGAAGGCAGAGGCGCGATCACCACAGTTCCGGGTACGCTGACCAAGCGGGAAACCTTCTACTACAATCTCTCGTTACCGATGAGCACGGCAATCATCGGGTGTGACTCAGTCGAGCAGGTCGAGGAATGCGTGGAACTCGCCCGTTCCTTTACCCCGTTAAGTCAGGCCCAGATGGCTGCCATGGAAGCGAAAGTAGAACCTGTTGCCAAGCAGGCCCTATTTTTCCGGCTCATGCCCCGGTAAGGATTGCCTGATTAAGCTGCTAGAGTTCCAACCCCTATCGAAACTGTCCCGACCACAGACCTGTCATCCCCGCACTTCTGCATCGGGGCAGTTCCGATAGGGATCTATCGTTTAACGCTACCAACGATTCTCAAACCGTGGGGGCAATACTAGAAAAATGCTAGAGATGCTTGCCGAGCGCTTTGTGTATGATCCGGCTCCTGAGCGAGAGATCAAGAGATCAACCAATGGGCAACGAATCCTTCCCCGGAAGTGTCGAACTCGGCGTGGCAATGAGGCCAAGCGCGGACAGCGTGCCCGGCCCAAGTGAATTCGATCTCGGCTATTACGGCTGGCGCGTAGTGTTAGCGGCGTGTCTGGGTGTGATGGCGGGCTTCGGTTCGCTGTTCGTTTATACGTTTTCGGTTTTCGTGAAGCCGCTGGCAACGGAATTCGGCTGGAGCCGTGAAGCCATCTCAAGCGGCTTCGCAATCGCCGCCGTCACTCTCGGCGTGTGCTCCCCACCGCTGGGGCGGTGGATCGATCGCTTCGGCCCTCGCCGCATCATTCTTGCCTGCATGACCATATACGGGTGCGCCATCGCATCGTTATCGCTGTTGCACTCCGGATTGTGGCAGTTTTACGTGAGTTGCTTCGTGCTGGGCGTCGTTGGGAACGGTGCAGCTCATCTGGCCTTCTCGCGATCGATTTCCACCTGGTTTCAGCGACGCTTGGGGATGGCGTTAGCCTTTGTGATGGTCGGAGCGGGTTTGGGCGCCATGATTTTACCCGTAGTTGCCCAATCCATCATTAGCCGGTATGGCTGGCGTGCAGCATACGGCTCACTCGGCAGTCTTGCATTGTTACTCGGGTTGCCCCTCAGCTGGCGCTACATCCGCGAGCGCGGAGTGGTCGGGCACAAGGCCGCTCCGGTTGCCCATTCTGGAATGACATGGCAGCAAGGCCTGCGCTCTTCTGCCTTCTGGATTGTGACCGCCATCCTTTTCGTGAGTTCCATCAGCATGAACGGAGCGATCACTCACCTTTCCGCATTGCTGACTGATCGAGGTCTGACAGTCGGAAATGCGGCACTCTGCGCATCTATCCTGGGTGGATCAAGCCTGCTTGGGAGGATTGTGGTGGGATGGCTGCTGGACCGATTTTTCGGGCCACGTGTCGCACTTGCAATAAACCTGATTACCGCGCTGGGCATTTTTCTACTGGCTCGCGCGACTAATTTTCCTGCGGGCTGCCTGGCTGCTGCGCTCATTGGCGTCGGAGCCGGAGGCGAAGCCGCCATTACACCTTACCTGCTGACGCGATACTTTGGGCTGCGCGCTTTTTCCACCCTTTATGGTCTCACCTGGACGTTCTATGCCGCTGCCGGAGCCATTGGGCCGGTGATACTGGGGCGTGCATTCGATGCGACTGGTTCCTACGCTTCTTTGCTGATTCTCCTCGCAACGGCGCTAGCAGTGGCAGCCGCGACAAACCTTCTGCTTCCGCGCTATTCAGATTCGTTCGGCGTCGAGATTGAATGAGCGCAGATCAAGGATCAAGGTGTCAATTTCCCCGTTTTGAGGTAGTCCTGAGAAGGAACACCGAAGGCGTCCGCGATGCGATTGAAAAAAGCGAACAAGGCTGTGATGTATACCGCCTCTGAGATCTGTTCTTCCTTCCAGCCGGCGACTCGCAGTTTCTCGACGTCTTCGGGAGTAGATCGGTAAGCGGCGTGCGTAATTAGTTCCGCATATTCCAGCAGGACGCGCTCGGCTGCCGTAAGGCCCGCTTCGTCAAGCTTGCCTTCGACGATTGCTTTTACAGACTGATCGGATGCTCCCTGAACCCGCAGGAAGTAGGCATGGCTGTCCAGTCAATACGGACACCGGTTCAGATAAGAGACGTAGCTAGCGATCATCTCTTTGTGGCGGCGCGAAAGATGCCCTTCGGAGAAATGGATGGCGTTTCCCAGTTCGATCACGCGACGCAGGAAGTCAGGCCGCGCTCCGAAGCACTTGATGATGCCGGGAACTCGCTGTCTCCCAGAGCCGGCTCGCCAGAAGTCGTAGGCAGCGGCGGTTTCTCCGGTGGCTTCAGCGTCTTCGATGATCCTGATTTTTGTGGCCGGCTTGGCGGCCGGAGTGCTATGTGCGCCCGACGAATCCTTCGCATCGTTGTCTGCATTCATATCGTTCGTATCGACGGATTACTCCTCATCCAGAGTACCAATCTTCTGCTCGCCCCCGACGGAGACGACCGGACTGCTTCGCCTTCGCGGGGCAGCCGAGTCGGCTATCTCTCTAAATGGGTCGGCACCCACACGCGGTGCTCAGAAAGCAAACTTCAGGGCAAACTGGATCAGGCGCGGCGGTAGAGACGAAAGAACCTGATTGAAGGTTGGCGAACTGATGTCGCTGTCGGGCAAGCGGAAATTCGTGTGGTTCAGAAGATTGAAGAACTCAGCGCGGAAC
>CAZILJ010000368.1:0-2158 GCA_964539915.1 uncultured Acidobacteriaceae bacterium
CTTGATGCTGCAACACGCCGCCGAGTTAGGCGCGAACGCCGTCGTCGGCGCTCGCTACGATGCGACCGAAGTAATGCAGGGCGTCACTGAAGTGCTGGCCTACGGCACAGCCGTATTGGTGGAACCGGCGAAGTAATGGAACTGTCACGGTTTCTTCCACCAACGAGAGTCTTCGCGAGCGAGCGCTTCAATCGGAATCTCCGGCTCCCGCTTTGCAGGTCTTCACCGACCTCGGATGGTTCCCCTCGTATTCGCGAGCCATGATTTCGAAATCGAGCCGTGCGTTGTCCGAGCGAATTCCCACCGGCCCCTCGAGACTGGCCGCGTCCGCTCCCACGCTGCCTTCCCAGACTGCGTGGTTATCTACGAATACGCGCAATTCGTCCTGCTTCATTTCGGCGCGGAGCGTGTGAGACTGAGCCGGTTGCAAACGAGGTACGGCGGAGGCTCTCCGCGGCTTGATGTTTTTGTAACCGCGATTGCCGCAGTCCCGGCTGGAATGAGCGTTTGGGTTTCTCTTCACCGACACTACCAGCTTTGATTCCGGATCGATTCTCCACATGGCGTACACAAGGTTGCAAGGATCCTGCGCGCGCAGCTTCAACCCGAATTGCCGACGGATCGTTCCCGAGCCCAACGCCGATTCCCTGGGGGTGCCACCAAGATAAGTGAAGCGCACTTCCGCCGATTGGGCCGTCCAGTCAGTGACGTAAGCTCGCATCTTGGGCACATTCACCGACAACCGATCGGTCGGCGTTTTCTCAATCGCACCCTCGGTTACGCAAAGGCTGTCACGATGGAGAGTGAGCCAACCCCTCGACTGAGCCAATGCGATGGCGAGCAGGAGCAGGCAGGATAGCGCAGCGCCCTTCGCTCGATGTTTCATGATCAGCGCCGAAATGTCATTCCTCGTACAGGAAACCTGCGACCCGCGCCGGGAGGATAGCGCCCGCCACATCTCAACCATCCAGCCAAAAGGCGGCGCGCGGCCGCCGGCGAACCAAAGGGCTAGGACGCGCGAAGTGTACACCAAATCCTGCGCAAGTAAACCCCCCAGGTTTCTGGGGTTTGCCAAGGCCTGCCCGAGGCGAAGTCCGATCAGCGTCTATGGCAGGAGTTTCAGTAAGACTTCCTGCCGCTGCGCGAAGGTGTTTTGCATCTGGCGGCGAAGGAAGACGGCTCGATCATTGCCCCGACAAATCCAAAGCCAACTTCATAGTCGATCACGTCGCGGACGGCCGTTCCGGCGATTCCTGAACGCGTTTCCGCGAGAAATTGGTGACGGTGACGCCAGTTCTTGAACGGACCTTTCTCCTGCACGTCGGCGAAGTAATGATCCATTCGAATTCGGTGATCCGGGCGATCCACCGCGCGCGCAGCGGAAGAACGGGAAAGACGCGAAACGACGTCACCATGGTCGAACCAACGCCAGCCGCCACATCCGCCGCCGCGCCCCTAGAATCTGGCGGGGCCACCGTGTTGAGCCGCTCAATTTTCCTTCCGCTATCGGTAGGCATGATTCGTGGAAGGTTGAGTGGGTTCGAGAAGAAGGCGAAGACATGATCGAGGGGAACAGGGAACCCACTGCTCGAACTGCAATCGTTCGGAAGGCATACGCGGTTTTCAGAATCCGACACCGAAACGCTTCAGAACTCGCCCAATTTCGCCTGTTCGGAGACTGCATTTGGATATTTCCACAACAAAATCCGCGCCAGTCGCGGAGAGCAAGAGAAATCTTAGCGAATGAATAGCGAAAGAACCAAGACCGTTAACGCAACAGCTTGTGGTCGTCGGATTGGTTAACCACAAGCCTTCGTACTTTACTGAATCACTGCCCAAGTGGGTAAGGCATCATCAAGTTTCTTCTTGACAATAAACGACTTACAGCTAAGATGTGGTACAAAGTGGTACGAAGTGGTACAGACAGTGAAGGTCGTGGGAAACGGGAGCTGAAAACGAGGAGCCGGTGGAAGACCGACCCAAAAGCACGACGAATAACCCGAATTGCCCGGCAATGACCGACGTTTGCAGCGTTTTGGCCTCCTTGGTTCGAGTGGTGGTGGCTCCCAGAAGGAGCCTCCCGGTAAGGGAAGCAGGCCTTCTCAGGAATCTTGAACATGTTTCGCGGCAATCATCCAACCCGGGTCGACGAAAAAGG
>CAZILJ010000369.1:0-3264 GCA_964539915.1 uncultured Acidobacteriaceae bacterium
AGCAAAATCCTTTGCCCCGAGAGTCACCATAGCGCCGGGGTTGCTGCAGTCATAATTACCCTTGCTGCCCGAGCAAAGGTGGAAGTTGAGAAGGCCCAGACCCATGCTTGCCAAGGGGACCGGTGTTTGGTTCCCCGCCAGCACTGGGGTTTGACTGGCATCGGTGCGCCCTTCATAGCTGTAGAAAAAGAAGACCTTGTTCTTGATGACCGGCCCACCCACCGCGCCGCCAAAAGTATTGCGGATCAAGGTGGGGCGCGCGACGCCGGTGTGGTTGTTGAACCAGTCATTGGCAGTGAAAATCGTATTGCGGTTGGATTCGAAGGCTGCACCATGCCACTGGTTCGCACCCGACTTCGTGACCAATGCGATCTGGGCACCGGACGACCTTCCGCCGCCGGCCCCCGAGTTGAGGGTAGCGACCCGGAACTCTTCGATGGCTTCAGAATTCAGCCGGAGGACCGGTCCCTTCTCGGCATTCGGTACTGTAATGTCGGTCTGCGCGGGACCAATCGCGTTACTGTAGGCTTCGTTGATGTCTACGCCATCCAGCGTGACGTTCGACTGGTCGGCGCGGCTGCCGGCGACGTAGCCATCTTTGGTAACGCCGGGCTGCAAGGTTAGCAACGAAAGCACATTGCGGGCTTCCAGTGGAAGCTGCGTAATCTGCTGGGAAATAAAATTGTTGCCCAGACTGGCGTCCTGGGTATCGACCATCACTTGGCTGGATTGTGCACTCACTTCGACAGTCTCGGCCAGCGTGCCTACTTCCAGGTGGACGTCGAGCGAATTCGCGTTCGCAACCAACACGTGAATATCTTGTAACATCTGCCTGCGGAAAGTGGCGGCCTGCACCTCCAGCTTGTAGTCCCCGGGGGGGAGAAGATCGAATGAATAGTGACCCTCCTGGCTAGTTTTCTGAGTACGGACGGTCGCAGTGGCGACATTCGTGAGAACGATGGTTGCGTTGGGAATCACGCTACCTTGCTGATCTTTGACGGTTCCACTCAGCGACGTATTGCTGGTCTGCGCAAAGGCGAAACAGCCCAAGAGAGTGAACAGGCAGGCAAGGCGTGAAACTGCAGGAAAAAAACGGTGGTTCTGAGCCGCCCTAGAATACATACGAGCCTCCGCGGAGAATCTTCAAAGTGAATGCAGTCCTACCCTACGGCTGAATGCGATAACAGCTCTAGTTCGAAAACTGTTCCAACTTGTATTGTTCTGCCCAGGAACGAGAGGCTAGCAGTGAGACCCTGGGAGACCCGATGACGCGACATTGTGCATCGCCACCACCCCAACATTCAAGCGAAAAGTTGCAATGTGGTGTCTCGCGTGAAACGTTTGAATACGCCAGAACGCGCACCTGAACAATCACCTTTGCAAGTTATGAACGCCGGTGAAAGCACGCAGAAGCAAGAACGATCAGGGCGGAATAGCACTCCAGCGTGTAGCGGGGCTCGGGATTTTCCAGGCTTCCCAAAAATACGGAACGCAGAAGCAGAAATAAAACAAATAGTCCCATGCCGAAAAATTCGCGACCGCGCAGCCATCCGGCGAATGCCGTTACAGCGTACGCCAGGTTTATCAGGCCAAACCCGAGGCTGACTGTGAGCCATCGGCGGTCGTCATTGAACTCCCACCAGCGCGGGTCCGAGGGAAACAGTTCGGTTCGAGGACGCAGCCACATATCCGCGATGCGCAAAGCCGGAAGCCAAACGTAGTAGCGGAGCGGCGCAGAGTGAATTCGTTCTGCCGCCAAAGCTGCGAAGCGGGCGTCGAGTTCCGGCATCATATCGTGATCGCGGTTGTAATCGGAAATTAGTTCGATGGTTCGCTCCCGCTGCTGCTGCGAATCGAGGGCTCGCTGCGGCAACTTCGTGATATCAATCTCCGCCCCGGGAACGGCCCAGTAAATCTCCTGCACAGAGACATACTCTGCGATCCAGGTCTTGACCCAGCGATTAAAGCCGTTCAGGACCATTTCGTCGGAGTCGGTGGCGTATCGGGGAGCCAGCGGCTCGAAGCGATGCAGCGTGTGCAGATTTCGCAGTGTCCATGGAACCAGGGGCGCGGCGGCTCCGGCGGCGACGAGAAGCCCGGCCAAGAAAATGGTTCGCGGACTAATAACACCGCGGTGTCCAGCGTGCAAAGTCCGCGCCAGGAGCCATAACAAATATCCACCAATAGCGGCCAGCAATATTCCTCCGTCGGGACGCAGCAGGATGGACCCGCCAACGGAGAGTCCGCAGACAAGCCAAACAATGTAGCTTGGAGCCTGAGGAGGCTCCAACGTTCCCATCTCCCCTATGCGCAATCCGCGGAACGCCAGGTCGAACGCCAGCGTGGTGAAGAAAATCTCCAGCGTCTCCGTTAGAGCCGCAGCGGCGTAGTTGGCAAGAAACGGGCAGAGCCCGGCCAGAAGGAATGCCGCCTTTGCGGCTCGATCACCGAAGAGCCGCCGGGCCAGATCGGCAATGAGGAAGCAGGTCGCCAGATCGAATGTAACCTGCACCAACAGGACAGCTCGAAAGTTGCCGACGCCGAACAGAGCGAAGATCACCGCCAGAAACGCAGGGTACCCAGGCAGGCGGGAGAGAGTGGGAGTGATCACGCCCGAGTTGGTGATGCCGTAAACGCCGTGGCGCAGCCAGTTCTGCGCAATGTCGGCGTAGAAGCGGGAATCGTCGACGACCGCCGGAAAATACACGACCAACAACAGGCGCAAACCCAGCGCCGCCAAGCCCGCCCCAAGAAAGAACCGCGCTTTGTTCCGCACCAGTTCCCGCACGTTGCGAATGATAGCGCGTTTGCAGCAATCCCGGAGGCCGGAGATGGCATCTTATGGCTGAGCGTTACAAACCTCACCCTGTCTCGTCTAGAATTGACCGTGTGCCCTCGGCGGCATACGATGAACATCGTCCCCCATGGCTGAGCCAGTTTTTTATGATCCGCGACGTGCCCGGTGGAAACGCCTGCGGCGCTTGGTTGACGTTACAGCGGTTTTCGTTTCCGCATTGATCATCTTCTTCGTCTATACGGCTCTGCGCGATGAACCCCTGCCGGAGCTCCTGTTCTCACCTCAGAAGCGTGCCTTCAAGGCCTTGAAGGAGAGCGAAAAAGATAAAGCGCGCGATCGCCAAAAGAAACTGGCTGCACGCTCCCACCGAAAATCCAAGCTGGCGGCTTCGCAGGTCAAACTGAATCAGGAAGAAGGGATTCGAGCGGCATTTTATGTGCCTTGGGACGCGGCCAGTTTCTCGTCGC
>CAZILJ010000370.1:0-2557 GCA_964539915.1 uncultured Acidobacteriaceae bacterium
TAGGCCGCCGGTGAGGCCAGCTTTTGAACGTCGGGTGCATCCCCGCCCAGCCAGTCCGGATGCTTGGCGGTCGAATCGAAATGTGACGACGTGACTGCGCCACGCTCGTGCGGACTAGGATAGTGTCCAACCCGTTTCAGAAGGGCCGCTCTGCCCATCCTTTACGCTCCCCAACCCCCCGTGATATTCTCTAAACGTCACATAGACAGTTGATTAAAGACAGGAGTGCACCAGGCAAGTGTTAGCCAGAGAGCACAAGAAATCCCTCATCGACCAGTACGGCACGCATCCGAGCGATACCGGCAGCCCTGAAGTCCAGATCGCTCTGCTCAGCGAGCGCATTGGCCAATTGACGGAGCACTTCAAGACGCACCAGAAAGACCACGGCTCGCGCCGCGGCCTTCTCATGCTGGTCAGCAAGCGCCGTAGCTTGCTCGACTACCTCAAGAAATACGATACCGAGCGCTACAAAACCGTCATCACCAAACTCGGCATCCGCAAGTAACTGCTTGGCCCGGAATCGCCCCGAACGTCCGAACGGCGCCGTGAAGAAGGGGCACCCGACATGGAGTCACCGCCTCCGGGCTATTTCTGGAAATCCGTCTCTGGGAAGACGGTCCAGCATCGAGGAATTCTCCACACGTGCGTTTTTTGAGCGCTGATCCCTCGCCACTACCCGGCACCGGTCCGGTGCCCCGCCCTACCCGCGTGAATGCGGGAGGATGCTCCTGTCTGACTCATCGCAAAGGAACGAATTATGAAACCAGAAGCAACTAGCGTTACCGTCAATCTCGCCGGCGGCAAAACAATCTCATTTGAAACGGGAAAGCTCGCCAAACAGGCCGGGGGCTCCGCCGTGGTCCGGCTCGGCGAGAACGTTGTCCTTGCTGCCGCCACCGCCAATCCCGATCCGCGCGAAGGAATTGATTTCTTTCCCCTGACCGTCGACTATCGCGAATACACCTATGCCGGCGGACGCTTTCCCGGGGGCTTCATCAAGCGCGAAGGCCGTATGAGCGAGCGCGAAGTTCTCACCAGCCGCCAGATCGACCGGCCCGTCCGGCCGATGTTTGCCGAGGGCTTCAAATGTGAGACCCAGGTCATCGCCTTCGTGCTCTCCGCTGACAGCAATAACGACCCCGATGTTCTTGGCATCAACGCCGCCTCCGCCGCGTTGACTCTCTCCGATATTCCGTTTCTCGGTCCCATCGGCGCAGTGCGCGTCGGATTGGTGAACGGTCAATTCGTGGTGAATCCAACCTACGACGAAATGCGCGAGGGACTGGTCAACATCATGGTCGTCGGAACCGCCGACGGCATCGTGATGATCGAGTCAGGCGCGAAAGAAGTAAAAGAAGAGACGGTGGTCGACGCGATCGAATTCGGCCACACCGAGATCAAGAAGATTTGCGCCGCGCTCAGCCAACTGCGCGACAAAGTCGGCAAGCCGAAGCGCAAAGTTGAGCCGCCGCAATTCGATGAGGCGTACTACAACGATCTGAACAAGAAAGTCGGCACCGACCTGGCCGACGCGCTCGACACCAAGAAACATCCCAAAGCAGAAAGCTACACCTTGGTGAAAGACATCAAGAAGAAACTGGCGGCAGCGCTGCCGGAAGACGACGACGAAGCCAAGGCCAAACTCTCGCACTATTATGAGACCCTGCGCGAACGCATCTTCCGCGAGCAGGTAATCAATCAGAAGCGCCGCCCCGATGCCCGCGCCTTCGACGAAGTCCGCGACATCTGGATCGAAGCCGGAGTCCTGCCCAGGGCCCACGGCAGCGCCATCTTCACCCGAGGCGAAACCCAAGCCCTGGTGACCACAACGTTAGGCACAAGCGACGATATGCAACGCCTCGAAGGTTTCGAAGGAGAAGCCAAGAAACGCTTCATGCTTCACTATAATTTTCCGCCGTTTTCCGTTGGAGAGGTTGGATTTATGCGCGGAGCAGGACGGCGCGAGATTGGCCACGGAGCGTTGGCGGAGCGGGCGGTTTCGGCAGTGCTTCCTACGGAAGAGAAGTGGCCTTATGCGATGCGCGTGGTTTCTGACATCTTGGAATCCAACGGGTCGTCGTCGATGGCTACGATCTGCGGGGCTTCGATTGCACTGATGGATGCGGGCGTTCCGCTGAAGGCTCCAGTGGCCGGCGTGGCGATGGGATTGGTGAAAGAGGGCGATCAATACGTCATTCTGACCGACATCGCGGGTGCGGAAGATCACTACGGCGACATGGACTTCAAAGTTGCGGGCACGCGTGAAGGCATCACTGCGTTGCAGATGGATATAAAAGTTGCCGGCATCACTTCGCAGATCATGCGCGAAGCGCTGGCGCAGGCGCAGCGTGGGCGGTTGCACATCCTCGACAAGATGGAAGAAATCATCACCGCAGGGCGCGAAAAAATTTCGGACTACGCACCGCGCTTCTACACGGTTCAGATCCCGGTCGACAAGATTCGCGATCTGATCGGGCCGGGCGGAAAGATGATTCGCAGCATCGTGGAGCAGACCGGAGTGAAGATCGACGTGGAGGATTCCGGTCTAGTGAAGGTC
>CAZILJ010000371.1:0-2324 GCA_964539915.1 uncultured Acidobacteriaceae bacterium
AGCCTTGCCGCCGAATTTCCTGGCACTGCTTTCTGCGTGCGTGAACGGATGGGCCATGGCTAAACCTCGTAGCTCGAGGGTGTGTAATCTTCGAAGCGATCTTTGCGTTCAACCGTGATCGGGCGGGTTTTCACGTTCAAGATCACGTCGCCGAAGCCTCCGCAATCGTTCTCATATCCGTAGGGGACAAGCACTTCAAAATGGTCTTGCAGGGTAAGCGTTCGAGCAACGCACCTGTCGGAGGAGTGGAGCTTGTGCTGAAGGGTAGGTACAGAATCACGAACGGCAACAACAGCTAGCGACAGAGGCAATGGACGCGAGCCGAGGTTTGGGACGCATGGGAATTTGCGAAGCACCGCGACGCCCGTTTCTGTCCTTCTGCCCGGCGGAAGAGCGTGAAGTGGATCACTTGCCTTTCTCTAGCGGAAGCATCATTTTGGAAAGTTAAGCTTCTGTTGTAGGGCGACAAAACGCGGGTTTGAACGCAGGTCGTCGAGTCCGGGCTCCGCCTTCAGAAACACCAGACCGTTGGATCGGTCAGAGAAAGCCTTCTCTAGCCAATCGATGGCTTCTTCAGGTTTCCCCAGACCCACGTATACAACCGCGAAGTAGTACGGAGAGACGTACTGTTGTTTCGACTCCGAAGAAAGCTCTGCAAGAAGTCTCTGGGCCTCCGCCACGTTTCCCGAGCGGGCGTAAGCGTTCGCCAAGGCCGAGGTCATGAGCGGCGTTCCGTGAGACAGCTCGACCGCTTTGCGCAATTCTGGAATAGCGAGACCAAAATCGCCCTTCTTTGCATACGACAAACCGAGAACCAGATGCGGCAGTTCGTAGGACGGGTCCATTTCAAGAGTGTCGCGAAGCTGCTGGATGGCCCGGTCGTACTGTCGTGCCATGTAGAACCGCCATCCCAGGCTGAAGTTGATGCTGATGGAGAGCGGATCGAGTTCTCGCGCTTTGTTGATCTGCTCGACGCTATCGTCAGGCCGACCCATCGCCATCAAGTAAAGTGAATATCTCTGGTAAGCGGTCGCATAACTCGGATTATCTTTAATCGCCTTGGCGAAGCCAGCCGCGGCGGCACCCCAATCCCAATCGTAGTTAAAACTCACCGTAGCAAGCGAAGTTTCCGCTTCCGCCAGAGTGGGATCGAGTTCAAGAGCCCTCAGGGCAGCAGCTTTGGCTTTCGGAGCCGCTTGCTCCGCTGACATGGTCCCGAAAATTTCGGCGCTGATAATAGCATAGCAATCGGCAAGGCCAGCATATGCGAGCGAATAATTTGGGGCCTGACGCGTGGCGTCTTCGAAGTATCCGATGGCTCTGGTCAGGTTCTCATCCGATCTCTTGTTCAAATAATAGCGCCCCTTGAGATAGTTCTCGTATGCCTCGGGAGCCACCGCCGGATTCTTGGCGAGCCGTTTCTGGTCCTCCGGAGTTAGATTGATTCGGATCTCATTGACAATGGCGGAAGAAACACGATTCTGTAGCGCCAGGATGTCGCCCATCTGGCTTTCGTAAGTGTCGGCCCAGAGATGACCGTCGGTCGCCACTTGCACGAGTTCCGCCGTGATTCGCACGCGATCCCCTACGCGAAGAACCGTGCCTTCGACGACCGCGTCAACGTTCAGTTCACTCGCGATCTGCGACAGGGGCTTGTGCGTGCCCTTGTAGGTCATCGCCGTCGACCGCGAAATCACTCGCAAAGAATGAATCTTCGCCAGATTGGCAATCAGATCGTCAGTCATGCCGTCGGCGAAGTATTCCTGATCCTTATCTCCGGAAAGATTCTCCAGCGGCAACACCACGAGCGACTTGTTGTGCGTGGGAAGCATCGCGCCGGCGCCCGCCCTCCGGTAATGGTAGAGCCCGGTCGCACCTACAACGCAGGCCAACAAGATCGCAGCGGCGACAACCAGAAAATGCGCACTAGTCTCCCACCGGTGACTTGCTGGTTCCGAGCGAACATCCTCCGGCAGCGCTTCGCTGTGCGGCTCCTCCTGTGGGACGGGAACGGGCCCATTCCTTATCTGACTCTGGAAGTTTCCCGGGAGAAAGGGACCCGCAACCGGCGCAATGAACCGATACCCGCGCCGCGGGATTGTTTCCACGAATCGGGGGTTTTCGGAGGAATCGCCCAGGACTTCCCTAAGCCGCATCACGGCGTTGTTCAGTCCGTGATCAAAATCTACGAATGTGTCGCCGGACCATAGCCGGCTGCGCAAGTCGTCTCGGGTGACGATCTCGCCCGGGCTCTCGAGAAGTACCGCGAGAACTTGAAAAGGCTGCTCGGAGAGCTTGAGCCGGACACCGTGCTTGCGGATTTC
>CAZILJ010000372.1:0-3650 GCA_964539915.1 uncultured Acidobacteriaceae bacterium
GTGATGGCAAACCCACCGGCAAGTTCTGCGGGACTGGCGCCAGGGCGTTCGGAGCGGCATGCGCAACCGGACCCGGATTCTGTCCCAGCAGTAGCCGCAGCGCATTTTCCTGCTGTTGGATTTGCTCCTCGATCTGCGGGATCCGCGCCGACGCCGTGTACTCGAGCTCTTCGGCCTGGCGCAGATCAGACAGCGGGCTAGAACCGCCGGACACCAAGGTGCTTGTCAGCGCCACCGATTGCTGTCGGGCTTTCAGAGTCTGCTTCGCAATCTCGAGCTGCTCGTCATAGGAACGCAATTGAAAGTATGCTGTCGCCACTTGCTGAACCAGGGTCATGCGGACGGCGCGCTGGGACCACACCTGCGAAAGCATTTGAGCTCTTTGTGCCTCAGTCTGGCGGCGATACAGACCCCAGAAGTCAGGGTTCCAGGCAGCGGACAAATTGAAGCTCCCATCAACGATCGCGCCACTCGGGAATCCACTGGCAACTGAACCCAAAGCTCCACTCCCCAGGTCCGCGCCGACCCCAGTGCCGCCAACCGAAACTGTCGGGAACTGTTGCGCGCGAGTGATTCTGACCTGCGCCTGAGCCTCGAGTACGTGCTGCGCTGCAATCCGCACATCGTAGTTATTGACCAGCGCGGTGCGAATCAGCTCCTGCAATTCGGGTTCATTGAAGACCTGCGCCCAGTTCTCGTCGCCCAACGAGTTTTGATCCGCACTCGAAACAGGGGTGTCGTCACCACCGCGATAAGCAGGGGGCCCTGGTAGCTGCGGACGAACATACTTCGGCCCCACCGTGCAACCAGTCATCAGTAGAAGTATGAGTGCGATGGGAATCAGCAGCAGTGTTGGTGTTTGTTTCAACGATGTAGTGTTCATGCTGGCCCCCCGTGAGATTCCGGCGAGGGTATCAAGCCGGCGGCAGGAACCTTCGCGCCTGACAGCTTCTCGACCACCGTGAAAATGGCGGGAATCAGGAACCTGCCAAGGAACGTTTCGACGACCATGCCGCCGATAACTGCCGTGCCCATCACTTGCCGCGAGACCGCCCCGGCGCCGGATGCCATCCAGAGCGGCACACAACCGAGAATGAATGCGAGCGAGGTCATCATGAGCGGCCGGAAGCGAAGTCTCGCCGCGTCCAGGGCGGATTTCACCAGGGGCTTGCCCTTGTCATAGTCGGCTTTCGCAAAAGCGACGATCAAAATAGAATTCTTGGCGGCAAGGCCAATCAGCACCACCAATCCAATCTGTGAATACACGTCATTTTCGATTCCGATGGAGTAGGCCGGAAGATAAAGTCCGGTCACCCAGCGCCGGAGCCATAGGGTGCCGAAAGCGCCGAAAACCGCCATCGGGGTGCTCAGCAAGATACTGAACGGCAGGGACCAGCTCTCGTATAGCGCCGCGAGAATCAGAAAAACACAGAGAAGCGAAAGTCCAAACACCATCCAGGCGGGCACACCCTCAGCGGCCCGCTGTTCCTGGAAGCTCATGCCTTCGTACGAAAAGCCCATTCCTGGGGGCATCGTCTGATGGAAGGCGTCTTCAAGAGCGGCACGAACCTGTCCCGAACTGTATCCTGGAGCTCCAGTAATGTTGAGCTGCGCGCCGTTGTACTCGTTGAAGCGCAAAATGAACTCCGGTCCGGTGATCTGGTTGACATGCACGAGCGACCCGAGCGGCACCTGGCTACCGTTCGCGCTTCGAACGTAAAACTGATTAATGTCCTGAATGTTCGTGCGGGTGTCCCCTTCAGCTTGAACAAAGGTCTGCCATTGCCGGCCGAACCGGTTGAAGTAGTTGACCAGATAACCTCCCATGAAGGTTTGCATGGTCGTGTAAATCGAAGTGAGATCCACCTGCTGTTGGGCGGCCTTGTCGCGATCGACTTCAGCGTAGAGCTGCGGAACGGCCGGCAGGTACGACGGAAAAGCTGCGGCGATTTCCGGCCGCTTCGAGATCGTTCCAAGAAAAGCGAACACATTCTTGGCCAGGAATGTCGGATCGTCGTTGCCGGAGCGATCCTGGAGGATCATGGTGACGCCCCCCGAGGTTCCAATGCCAAGAATAGCGGGCGGGGGAAATGAGAAGGCGAGCCCTTCGCTTACACCTGCCAGTTTCTTTTGCACGCTCGCCTGAATGGCCCCAATTTGCTCCGCGCGCGATTTGCGCGCATCCCACGGCTTAAGCGTGACAAAGAAGAAGGCGGTATTCGAACTCTCCGTCTGGGTGAGCAGGTTGTAGCCATCGGCGCCAATGACGCTCTGAACGCCCGGAGTCTCCAGGAGTGCTTTTGTGATGCGTTGAGCGGTGGCGTCGGTACGCTGCAGGGAGGCGGCATCCGGCAATTGCAGGCCAACGAACAGATAGCCCTGGTCTTCCTGCGGAAGAAAGCCGGAGGGTAGGTGTCCGCTGATCAGGAACGCTAATCCGGCTGCGGCCGCGAGCGCGAGCATGGCGAACCCGGACTTGTGAATCAGAACGCCCGCGGTCGAGACGTAGTCGTCAGTAGCACGGTCATAGTAGCGGTTGAACCATGCGAAAAATTTTCCAAGTGGGCCGGGCTGACGCTGATCGCTCTTCGGCTTGAGCAAAAGAGCCGCGAGAGCAGGGCTGAGTGTCAAAGCGTTGAACGCCGAGATGATCACGGAGATGGCGATGGTAACCGCGAACTGCTGGTAGAGGCGTCCCGTGATTCCAGGAATCGCCGCGGTTGGAATGAACACGGCTGAGAGAACGAGCGCAATCGCGACCAGCGGGCCGCTAATCTCCTCCATGGCCCGGAACGACGCATCGCGGGGAGAGAGTCCCTGCTCGATGTGATGTTCGACAGCCTCCACGACGATAATGGCGTCGTCGACCACCAGTCCGATTGCTAACACGAGCCCGAACAGAGACAGCGTGTTGATTGAGAAGCCGAGGAGAGGAAAGACCATGAAGGTTCCGATCAACGAAACCGGCACAGCCATCAATGGAATCAGGGTTGACCGCCAGCGCTGAAGGAAAAGGAACACCACCAGAATGACGAGCAGCAGCGCAAGTACAAGCGTGAAGACGATTTCGTGAATGCCGGCCGTGACTGCCTTGGTGGTATCGAGTGGGATCTCGAAACGTACGCCCGGCGGGAAGTTTGCCGAGAGCTGTTGCATGCGTTTGGTCACGGCAGCGGCTGTCTGCACCGCGTTGCTACCGGGAAGCGAATAGACAGCCATCACGCCGGCGGGTGCATTATTTAAGCGGGCCGTCAGGTCATAGGTCTGCGTGCCGAGCTCAACGCGCGCAACATCGCGCAGGTGAAGAACGGATCCATCCGGATTTGCGCGAATCACGATGTTGCCGAATTGCTCCGGTGTGACGAGGCGGCCCTGCGTCCGAACCGTATACGTAAACTGCTGGCCATTTGGCACCGGCTCCCCGCCGACCTGGCCGGCGGGGTTCACGTTGTTCTGCACCTGAATGGCGTTGATGACATCCGTGGCGGTGACGCCAAGTTTCGCAAGCTGATCGGGTTTTACCCACACGCGTAATGCATACTGCCCGCCGAATACCTGAATGCGAGCGACCCCGGGAATACGGGCCAGTTCATCCTGGATGTTGATGATGGCGTAGTTTGCGAGGAAATTGACATCGAACCTTCTATCCG
>CAZILJ010000373.1:0-5242 GCA_964539915.1 uncultured Acidobacteriaceae bacterium
GCCTCCACCATCCCTGCCCGAGGTTCCCTGTAATGGAATTCCCGTGCGGCGCCCAGCGCCAGCAGGTACACCACCGAACCGTCGTGGTCCCACAGAGTGGATTCGAGCCGCGCGGCGGGCCCTCTTGATTCCGCAAGAGCGCTCGTGCTCAAGGCGAGCAACGCGCAACACAATCCAAAGCGTTTTGGCATCGCGCCCTCCCCCGATACCGCAACAGGCGCGTGATGAGACATGGAAACAGCAGTCGGCGGCCGCGTCAATGGTTTCGCGCGAGCGCCGCCGTCGCATGCCTGGACTTGAGTCAATGTTTCCTTATTCGGAACCGTTTGCCTTCGCCTGACCGCCGGCGCACCACGGCCCACCGTTCTTGCCTTGCGCTACGGCGGCGCATCGTATTCCGCGCTGGACGCGTCGGGCGTCAGCGCCCGCCTGCGGGTTTCAATCGTCGCCGCGCGGCCCGCGCCGCACGCCGTTTCACTCTTCCAGCAGAGTGTGTGGCAGCTTGAACCGTTGCGGTTCGTTCGGGCGGGGATCGAACATCTTCAGCGCGCCGGACCCGACGCACTTGATCTTCGCCGTATAGTGCACGCGCAGTCGCGAGCCCTCGTACAGGGTGCGGGCGTGGCCGAACACGTGTTGCCGGCCGGCTTTGTCGACGTGGAGCCGGACCATCTGCTTGCAGATGGGGCACTGCGTCACAACAGGATGAAGCCGCCTCCCTCCGAGAAGCTTGATGAATTCCATAGCCCATACGGACAAGAGCCGCATGTGAGCCTCCTCGCGAATTCAAGCGACTACACCACACCCTCGCCGCGCAAGGCAGCTTTTTTTAGGCTGCCTGCCGAAAAATCGGTGCAGTACGCAAGGTCGCGGCCCGAACGGCGTTGTCCCTGTCCAGAGGCCGCGCCGCCCGAATCGAGCCCGCGCCGGCGAACACGGCCGCTGCGCGCTGGTAGCGGAGGAGGGCTTCAGCCTTCGTCACCCCGGACTGCGGTCGTCAGCATGCGATCCCGTGGAGTTGGTGCGCCGGACGTTCGCGAATGGAAGCTCGATGGAGCGAGCTGATCTTCAAAAGGAACAATTCAGTAGAGTACATAGTCATGGGAAATATCCGAGCGTATTGGGAAGTAATACCGCAATAATGACCCCCAATCCTCTTCGAGAAGCGTTCAGCAATTGCAGCCCGATAGGCACGGACGCCCGTGACGTCTGCTTGAAGCTGGCGTGACCTGGTCACAGGCAGGCTCTTCCACGCCTTCTTGATGCCGCAGTAGCGGTAGCTACTTTCTGAGCCAGCAATGCAAAGCGCACGCGCCGATGATCAGTGTTCGCCCCCTGCTCATCCTCACTGCCTGCTTGCCCCTTATGGCGTGCGTCGCGGCCCCGTACAGCCGGACCGACAGCGAGTCCTCAGCCCCCGTATCCCTGCAGGGGTACACCGTATTTCCCGGGCAGAGGATAACAATCCAAGCGGTTGACCAGAACACCGGCAATCTCGTCACCCGCGGGACGGCCATTTCGGCAACGTCTGGCTTTCCTGCCCAGACGCTGGGCGGTACGAACTACTCAATCTATCCGTGGTCGTTCGACGCCGGCGTACTGCCGGCCAACTTCTGGTCGCCGCAGTCGATCGTCGCCGACTTGGCGACGAGTCAAGGACACCTTGAGCTCTTTGCCTCGGTCGACGGCAACAACTTCTATACGTTCAGTCCTGCTGCCTGGAATTCCGTGGTCCTTTCCGGCGAAGATCCGGTGACGGCCGGCGTGCAATACTCCGACGGCAAGTCCACCGTGCTGTTTGATCAATCCGGCGTCGGCTCTAGCCACGGGTCGCTGTGGGTGACGGTACAGGGCATGATCTCGGATTCCCATTCCCCATACTATTCCCCGGTCGCCTGGAGCGTTGGCTACTACACCGTCGAAGGCGGCAAGAAGATCTACGGCCTCATTTGCGCACCGACGACCGGCGGGCCCTACCCCGTGGTCATCTACAATCACGGCGGCACCGACAACACTAACGGCGGCAGCATCACCGGCGTCGTGACGGCGTCGGGCTGGACCGCCCAGCCCCCTGGCGCGCCCGACGGTCTCGGCCAGTGTCTCGACTGGGCGAAACGCGGCTGGGTGTTCGCGACCTCCTCCTACCGCGGCGAGGCTGTGACCATTACGTCCTCGAGCCCAGAGTTTCCGTCATCGACCTGGACTTCGGACGGTAGCGTGGAGTTCTGCATGGGCGAGGTGACCGATGTCATGGCGCTTACCGATCTCCTGGTCTATCACGCGAGCGCCATCACCGTCGGCAGCGCAAGTGAGAAGGTGCCGATCAACGTCAACGGCAAGGTTCTGATGTACGGCTATTCGCATGGCGGCTGCATCACCTACCGCGCGGTCGAGCAAGGCGCGCCGGTCACGGCGTTTTCCGTCATCGAAGGCTTCACCGACCTCAGACTGACCTATCTGACCGGGCGAAATGCCGGCCTCACTCCGGAGGTGGCCGCCATCGTATCGGGGGCGTTTCAGCCGGGCGTCAGCTTCTACCTGCCCGACGCCAGCGGCGTGATGGGTTACAACTGGCGCTCCGCGCACTATTTCGCCGCGCGCGGCGATTTGAGCATTCAAAAATTCGATACCATGCCGATCCTGATCCTGCATGGCGACATCGACACCGGCAACCCGGTCCCTCTCGACCAGGCGGCCGCGATTTCGGCCGACATCGGGGCGACAAACATCTTCGTCGGGCCGACCGGTGTTTCGCCGCCGTCGAGCCAGCCTTGCATCGACGGCCCGGTGGGCGCGCCGCTGCCGCCGACGCTCACGGCGCCGAACAAGTCATGCCCGATCTCGTTCACGCTGATGAACACCGGCGATCTTTGCGTGAACGGCAGCACGCCGCCGCTCGAGCTCGGGCTGTGCAAGGTCCTGCTGCTGCCACTGGCGCCGACGCCGCCGCCAGGCCAGCCGCAGCAGCTTCACTATCTGGTCGTCTACCACAACATGAACCACACCAACGGCGGCCTCGCGATCAAGGAAACGTTCAACCGCTTCGCCGAGCAGAACTTCGACAGACAACCCGGTTGCGACGGCCTGCAAATCAATTGCGCCGCGGATTGAGGCGGGCGCTGCAGAGATTCCTGTTTTGTTGGAGTTACGAAAAATGATTAGTACTCTTCCACTCGCATGCCGGCCTTGATTTGGAAGTTTGCATCTAGAAGAGGCGCGACATTCCTTGGGCGATACGGCTGCGTATTGCAAACACCGTTCCGATCGTCCGAACAGATGAACGCATTTGCTTTGCATCTTTCAATAACACTTCGGTGGATTGCCTCGTTTATGGTCGTAAGCAGCTTTCCAGTACCGTCCATGGGCGCATACAGCCGTTGGTAAAACGAAACATCAAAAGCCTGCCCACAGATTTCGCGGAAGGTTGGCGCCAAGCGGTCCTTGGCAAAGACCAACGTGCGAGAATCGTGCATCGGAGCATGCGGGTCGAGTTGGGCCGGGTCGGGAAGGCATGTCCAATCGAGCACCAGGCCGTCCATCTCGGCCTTTTTGGCCATCCAAACGAGAGGAATGTCAGCAAGTTTTCGAGTGACGTAGCCGCCACCGACATCCGAATGAGCTCCCGCGAACCAGACCTGCTCGATGATTTGCGCATCGCTTGCAGGCGTTCCCGTCCAGAGCGTCGGAACGAACTCGTTTCGATGTTCGTCAACAGCCAGTGCGTGGCAGCCGTGCTTCACGATATTGCAGGGACCGGTATCGTGAAAGCCGTACTTTTCATGATCAAGCGACGAAAACAGCTCGCCCGGAACTCCGAGGGCACCAACGGTGTCCCATACGCCAAGAAACTTGATCTCGGCCCCAAGGTGACAATCTGACTGACAGCTCTTCATGAAGTCAGCCGGAGAATGCGGCCCAGGGCTCCTGTAGTATTTCCATGCCCGTCCGAGATCGCCAAGCTCTTGGCGTTTCAGTACACCACAGGCGTTGATGAGCCCAGACAGGCTACGGGCTGTAAAAGCGCCGCGCGAGAATCCAAATAGGAAGATTTCATCCCCGGGGAGATAGTTCTGCGCGATAAACATGTAACCGGAGCGGATATTCTCATCGACCCCGAGGCCGGTAGCGCCCTCGAAAATGATTTCCGCTTGCAGGCCTGCAGTTCCGACGCCGCGCAAATAGAGTACGGATTGCGGAATTCCTCCAGTACCCACGGTTGCATGGATCGCGCGCGCGAGCAGCGCGACATTTGTATCGGCCCTTTCGGCATCTGCGCTGTTCCAAGTGCCATCAAAACAAATGACCAATCGTTTCATTTTCTCGCTCTCCGTTGTCTCCGGTAGAAAACCGGCACCGGCAGGTCCACCGTCCGGCAGAGAGGATCACTCAGCACGATTGCGCGTTGCAAACAGACCGCGGCCGCCACCGCCAAAACAGGCAATGTCGAACTCCGGTCTCTAGTCCCGTCGCCGATACCGCGAACCCGGCCTCCATGGGCAAGATAATATGGTCAATTAAGCCGCCAGACATTTATCCTGACGTTTTGGCTGCGCTGTTTCGGTGCCGTCGACAACGACGGTAAGCTAGCGTTGTCCTGCACCGATCCGCAGCCGCGTCCGATGATCCAGTGTTGCCTATTTAGTGCTTGTAGGAGGGGGCGCGGTGCCTTGCGCCCATTTCTCAATCTTGCCAAGCGCGCCCCAAGCCGTCAGGACAAGCAATAGCGGCATGGTAAGCCGCTGAGGCCGGGAATGGACCCGGCTATCAGCTGGAGGAGCCCGATCAAACCGCTGGCAGTGGTTCCAGGCGGCAACGCAGGCACACTTGAGAGCCAGCCGGTTAGCAAGGTGCCGATGAGACCAATCGCGGTCTTTTTGCCATTGAGGAGATTGCCGATTGTTTCTCCGAGCGCGCCATTGACTTGGCCCAACGGCGGCGATTTGCCGCCCGGACTGATGAGGCCACTGACGAAATCAAGGATTTTCTGCAGTTGCGCGGCCTGATCCTGCGGCTGGGTCGAAGCCGGTAGCGTCGACTTGGGAGCAATGTTGATCTTTTGCAGGATATTCGCCACCTGTTTCAGAGTACCTGTAAGATCGTTCGCAGGCACCGGAATTTGGATACCTCCACCTTTCTGCAGTTGATCGAGCAGTTGTTTGATCGCAACGATCAGGTCGCCGGGGGCTTGCCCATTCGCAGGCGTTGAGCTTAGCTTCTGTCCGATCGCTGCGATGGTCGCGGC
>CAZILJ010000374.1:0-1603 GCA_964539915.1 uncultured Acidobacteriaceae bacterium
TTCTGTCCGCATTGAACATCCTAGTTTCTCTGGCGCTGATCTCATTTCTGTTTGCTGCGGTCTTCAAGGTCCTGCCGGACTGCGAGCTTCAATGGCGAGACGTTGCCGTCGGCGCGGTCATCACTGCAATTCTTTTCGTCGCGGGGAAATCGCTTATTGGCTGGTACGTCGGCAGCAGCGCCGTTGCATCGACCTACGGGGCCGCTGCAGGGCTCATCGTGCTGCTGCTATGGGTCTACTATACAAGTCAGATCTTCCTGTTCGGCGCTGAACTGGCTCGAGCGTATGCCAGCCTCCACGGAAGCCAACGAGGCCCAAAACAGGAAAAGCAGCTTCGGCCTGCCGCGGCGTGATGCATCACGCGGCACACGACATGGAGAGCGACCGCTCTGCGTGTAAGTGCGAACACGCGCTGGCGGTGTGGCCACTTCCGGCCTCTTGCACTGCAAAATGAGTTTGCTCAGATTAGGCCGTGTGGACGGATTTAGCCAAGTATAAGGCTAGAGGGATTCCCAAATCACTTGTGAAACGGGGATGGGTTGGTAGTGGAACCGCGGCTTGCGCATCAAGTTGTTGGTCTGGGGAGGAAAAGGTAATGCCTTGTTCGAGTCAACGGCCGATGTGCAGACGATTGTCGATCCGAAGGACGCCGCGGAATTCGCAGGCCTTAGATACGTCTCAGACACCAGACCCGGCATACGGCGGAGAAAATCGGGAAAGGGCTTCACCTACACGCGTGCCGATGGGTCTCGGTTAGCCGAGCCTGATGCCCTCAGTCGCATCAAGTCACGTGCCATCCCCCCGGCCTGGACCGACGTTTGGATATGTCCCATTGCGGACGGGCACGTCCAGGCGACCGGCCGGGACGCCAAGGGCCGCAAGCAGTATTGCTACCATCCGCGTTTCCGGGAGGTGCGTGAGTGCACCAAGTACGAACACGTCGTCGCATTCGCCAAAGCGCTTCCGGCCATCCGCGCGAGGGTTCGCGAGCACATGGCGCTTCGTGGCCTCCCTCGCGAGAAAGTCCTGGCGACCGTTGTTCACCTCTTGGAGACCACCCTAATCCGCGTCGGCAATGACGACTATGCGAGGCAAAACAACAGCTACGGCCTGACAACGCTAAAGACCCGCCACGTTGCCGTGGAAGGGAACGAGGTGCGCTTCCGATTCACCGGGAAAGCCGGGAAACAGTGGTCACTGCGCGTGAAAGATCGACGCATCGCGAAGATCATCAGGGCATCTCAGGAGCTTCCTGGCCAGGAGCTGCTGCAGTACCTGAGTGATGACGGGAAGCCGCAGGACGTGAGCTCCAGCGACGTCAACGCTTACCTAAAGGAGATCACAGAACAGGACATTACGGCGAAGGATTTTCGGACTTGGGCCGGCACGGTCCTGGCCGCTATTGCGTTGAATGAAGTGAAGAGCTTCGACAGCGCCGCACAAGCCAAGCGCAACCTCCGCGCCGCAATCGAGAACGTCGCCGGGCGCCTTGGCAACACGCCAACGATCTGTCGCAAATGCTACGTACATCCTGAAGTGCTGACATCTTATCTCGACGGCCACCTTGTCCTGGAGATCAAGTCGGCAGTCGAGAACGAGCTCC
>CAZILJ010000375.1:0-10966 GCA_964539915.1 uncultured Acidobacteriaceae bacterium
CGCAAGCGACGGCCCAGCATCTCAGCATAGGTTTTGGGAGGCAGCGGAAGAAACGGCGACCCAAAACAGGTTGAGAATGTTGCCGAGGGTTCCTTCACCCCGGCTTCGGTTCCGGCAACCTTCGCCGTGTACCCCGACAGAAAGTGATACATCGCCTGCTCCGGCGTCAGTTTTGAAATCGGCGGCAGGACGCCGAAGGCATCTGCGGTGAGAAACACGACGTTTTTGGGGTGCCCGCCAACGCCCGGGATCACGGCATTCTCGATGAAATCGACCGGATAAGCGGCGCGGGTATTCTCCGTCTTACTGTCATCGTTGTAGTCAGGAACGCGGCTGCGCGCATCCAGGGTCACGTTCTCAAGGACGCAGCCGAAGCGGAGTGCGTTCCAGATCTGCGGCTCGTTTCTCTGGGAGAGCTTGATGCACTTGGCGTAGCATCCGCCTTCGAAGTTGAATACGCCGTCGGCGCTCCATCCGTGCTCGTCGTCCCCGATCAAATCCCGTGAAGGGTCGGCCGACAGCGTGGTCTTGCCAGTACCCGAAAGTCCGAAAAAGAGAGCGCTGACCCCGTCGTGGCCGACATTGGCGGAGCAGTGCATGGGGAAGACGTTGCGCGGCGGCAGCAGGAAATTCATCACGCTGAAGATGCACTTTTTCATCTCGCCGGCGTAGGAGGTTCCGCCGATCAGCACGGTGCGGCGAGTAAAGTTCAGCAGGATGAAGACTTCCGACGCGACGCCGTCCCGCTGGGGATCGGCTTTGAACTCAGGAGCCGCGATGACTGTGAATTCGGGTTGATGATGCTTGAGTTCCTCAGAAGCGGGACGCAAGAACAACTGCCGGACAAAAAGGTTGTGCCAGGCATATTCGTTCACGATGCGAACCGGGAGGCGGTATGCCGGATCGGCGCCACAAAATAGATCCTGGACAAAAAGCTCGCGTCCGCGTAGATGCTCCATGACCCTGGCGTACAGCGCATCAAACTTCTCGGGCTCGAACGGCATGTTTACCGCGCCCCACGCTACGCTGTGCGAGGTGCTCTCGTCTTTCACGATGAACTTGTCCTTGGGGGATCTCCCGGTGCGATTCGTGTAACCCACCAGGGCCCCGTTTGCCGCCAACTTCGCTTCATTGCGCCGGATGGAGTGTTCGACCAGGACAGCCGGTGAGAGATTGAAATGAGTCCGGCCTTCACTCAGCAACTCGGCTACGTCGCTGACGTGCAAAGTGGTAGCCATTGAATATCTCCTCAAATAGGGCAAAAACGACTAAAAGGACACAAACATACTATTCTCCCCCAAAAGTCCCCGGGCTGCCAAATTAGGAAGGGTTTGTTTGGGATGTGCAGGACACCACGGTTGCTCACTTTGCGAATCCCTTGCGCAAAATTCTCACCAGGTGAGGCCGTCAACTTCTCTTAAAAATCGATTCGGCAGGTTTCATTCAGGGGTTCAAACGGAATCTGCACCAGATTTAATCCGACGAAGTCTTATAGCCGCAGGCCTTACGGCAAGCATCGCAGTACATCAGGCCATCCTCGCACATGCGAATGTCCATCACGGCCTGGCAGAGACAGCAGAATTTCTCGCAATCGCACGAAGTTTCGGATTGATCGCACTGCGCACAGCGATATCTGGCGGGGCCGGTTCCGGTGCTCATATGAGTAATGTAGCCTGCATCGGCTGCCCTTCGAAAATGACCTTGGTAATCCCGCCTGTCACTTTCTTCCGCATCGCGCGATTTCTTCCAGGGCCTATAATTCCCAGCAATGACCTTCCAAAATCTGCTGGACGGCGCAGAGGTTCTCGCCCAGACCGGGGATGCGAGCGTCAGTGGTGTGGAATTTGACTCGCGACGGGTCAAGCCCGGATGCGTGTTCGTGGCCATGCGGGGGGAGACATCTGACGGCAACCGCTTCATTGATCAGGCGATTCAGTCCGGAGCGGTCGCCATCGTTACCGTCGCGGCAACCGAGAAGGCTCGAGAAGGTGTGGCTTGGGCGCTCGTGCCGCACGGGCGGCGGGCGTTGGCTCGCCTGAGTGCAAATTTTTACAAGCGTCCCGCGGAGCGGATTGCGGTTACCGGAATTACCGGGACCAACGGGAAGAGTACGACGGCGTTTCTGATCGAGTCGATCCTTACGGCCGCAGGGCGCAAGAGTGCTCTCCTCGGGACGATCGAATATCACGTCGTCGGCCACGTGTATCCCGCGCCCCACACCACGCCGGAGGGGCTCGAACTGGCTCGCCTGTTCAACCAGGCGCTAGCCCTGGGCGCGACGGATGCGGTCATGGAAGTCTCGTCGCATGCACTGGCGCAGGAACGGGTGTTCGGGGTGCCCTTTGATGTTGCCGTGTTCACCAACCTGACGCGCGACCACCTCGATTATCACAAGACCATGGACGAGTATTTCGCGGCCAAGCGAGTACTGTTCGAGGGCTGTGGTACCGATGCGCCTCGCACAGCTGTTACCAACCTTGACGACGAGTATGGAGCGAAGCTGGCAGGCTTCAGCCGCAAGCGCAGCGCCCTGGTGCTGACCTATGGTTGGGATCGCGGCGACTTCCATGCAGAGAACGTAGACATCACCCCACGCGGCACGCGTTTCAATCTCACCACCCCGCAGGAGAAGATGCGAATCTTCTCTCCACTCATTGGCCGCGTGAATGTCGATAACATCCTGGCCGCGGCGGCCGCATGCTACGCCCGCGGTTGCGGATCGCAGGCGATTACCCGCGGCATTGAGGCCCTCACTCATGTGCCCGGACGATTTGAGCGCGTCGATTGCGGGCAGCCCTTCACCGTGGTGGTCGACTATGCCCACACCGACGACGCCTTGCGCAACCTGACGGCGCTGGCGCGCGAGTTCGTCACGCGCGGCGGAGGAACCGCCAGAGTGATCACCGTGTTCGGTTGTGGAGGCGATCGCGATCGCGCCAAGCGTCCGCTGATGGGCGAGGCCGCGGGACGAGGCAGTGATTTTGTGGTGCTCACCTCCGACAATCCGCGCAGCGAAGATCCGCGGGCGATCATTAACGACGCGCTCGTCGGTCTGCAGAAAACCGGCGTCAAATACAGCGTCGAAGTCGACCGCCGTAAAGCGATCGTTCTGGCCATCGCAGAAGCTCGTCCGGGCGCTATTGTTCTACTGGCGGGGAAAGGGCACGAGAAGGTGCAGGTCACTCGCGACGGGTCGCATCCTTTTGACGATGTCGAAGTGGCGCGTGAGGCGTTGCGTGCGTCAGGCTTCGAGTGCGAAGCCGCTCGCACTGCCGGAAATCATGCATGAAGTTGACCCTCTCGAAAATCGCGGATTTTCTCTCGGCTGTAGGAGATTTTCCCTCCGACGAGGTTGCGCAGGCTTATTCCATCGACTCGCGCACGATAGGAACAGGCGCCCTTTTCTTCGCGGTCAGGGGTGAACGGCTCGACGGCCACGACTATGTCGAAGCCGCTCGTCAGAAGGGTGCGGTCGGAGCTGTGGTCGAGAAAGCCGAACTGCATCGCTATCTCGATAAGGATCGCTTGCTGGCGGTCGACGACACGCTGGCAGCGCTGCAGACGTTGGCCACCTCCGTTCGCAAGATGTGGGGCAAGCCTCTGGTGGGGGTTACCGGTTCAGCAGGGAAGACGACGACCAAAGAGGCAATCGCACATGTTCTCTCCGCACATTTCCGCGTGCTCAAGTCGGAGGGCAATTTCAATAATCATTTCGGACTGCCTCTCATGCTCTTGAAACTGGAACCCGGGCACGACGTAGCCGTCATCGAAATGGGCATGTCGCACGCGGGCGAAATTCGCGCTCTGGCGAAGATTGCTCGGCCCGGAATTGGCGTGGTCACAAACGTGGCTCCCGTACACCTGGAGTTCTTTGATTCCATCAGCGGCATCGCCCGCGCGAAGTACGAATTGGTCGAGTCGCTCCCAGCCAGCGGAACCGCCGTCCTGAACGCCGACGACGAATACGTTTCACAATTCGGACGCGACTTCAAAGGCAAGGTCATTACCTACGGGACGCGCCCGACTGCCGATGTGCGGGCCGAGAACGCCGAAACTCGCGGCGCGGAAGGCTCCGAATTCGACATTGTGCTGGCCGGCCGTCGGCATCATGCTCGCCTTCCGCTGGTCGGCGAACACAACATTCTGAATGCCTTGGCGGCCGTTGCCGTAGGGGTGGCTCGCGGGATCGAACCTTCGGAAGCGGTCGCAGCCCTGGCGACTCTGGCAGCACCCGACAAACGTGGGCAGGTTCTCCAACTGGGTAACATCACGGTCATCAACGATTGCTACAATTCCAATCCGAAGGCGCTGAACGCCATGGTCGATGCCCTGGCTGCGATGACGGCAGGACGCCGAATTGTGGTCGCAGGAGAGATGCTCGAACTGGGGCCAGCCGGGGAACAGATGCACCGCGCTGCCGGACAACATATGGCCGGCAGGAAGATCGATGTTCTGGTTGGCGTTCGCGGACTGGCGCAGGCGATGGTCGAAGGCGCCAGGCTCGCCGGAACCCGAGCCGAGTTCGTCGCCACACCCGAGGAAGCGGGCCAGTGGCTGGCCCGCGAAACCCGAGACCAAGACGTGGTTCTGCTCAAAGCATCGCGCGGCGTGAAGCTGGAGAAGGCGCTCGATGCCTGGAAGGCACAGCGCAATGGCTCACCCGGTTGAGGTCATCGTGGAAATTCTTCACCCCGGAGGCCCGGAGGCAGGGAAAAGGATCAATGTTGTTTCATGTTTTCTCCGTGACTCTGTGTTTCCGTGGTGAAATCTGAGTTCAGACTGGAAAGATATTTGTACGCGGGATGGAGGCTGATTGCTCTACTGGCTGTTGTTCGTCAAGCTGCAACACTATGTTCCGCCGTTCCGCATCTTTCGCTACGTCACCTTCCGCACGGCATTCGCCAGTCTTACCGCTCTGTTTACGGCGTTGATCGTGGGGCCTCTGGTCATTGGACGCCTGCGCGACTTTCAGATCGGACAATATATTCGCGAAGAAGGCCCGAAGGCTCATCAGAAAAAAGCGGGGACGCCCACCATGGGCGGACTGCTCATCGTCATCGCGATCGTCGTCCCCACTTTGCTGTGGGCCGACTTGAGCAATCGTTTCGTGTGGATCGCCGTGTTCTCGACCTGCGCGTTCGCGGCCATCGGATTCACCGACGATTACACCAAGGTGAGCAGGCGCCGCAACCTGGGTCTTACGGGCCGCGCCAAGCTGGGATTACAGATTGCCACCGGGATTGTGATTGCATCGATGCTGATTGCGATGCAGACCTACGGCCTGTATTCCACCAAGCTGATCGTTCCGTTCCTGAAGCAATTTCATCCCGATCTGGTGGTATCGAGCTTGGAGCGCTATCCTCATTTCTGGCCGCTGGCGTTTCTGCCCTTCATCGTTTTCGTAGCATTGTTGATTGCGTTTTCAAGCAATGCGGTGAATCTCACGGATGGGCTGGATGGGCTGGCCATCGGCTGCACGGTCATTGCTGCGGGCGCCCTGACGGTGCTGACCTATGTCAGCGGCCACGCAACTTTTGCGACCTATTTGGAATTACAGCGTATGCCGCAGGTCGCGGAACTCACGATTTTTTGCGGGGCGATGGTCGGCTCGTCGATTGGATTTCTCTGGTACAACGCGCATCCAGCCGAGGTTTTTATGGGCGACGTGGGATCGCTTGCCCTCGGGGGCGCGATCGGCACCGTCGCCGTGATGATCAAACAGGAACTGCTGCTGCCGTTCATCGGCGGCGTGTTCGTGATCGAGGCGGTTTCGGTAATCCTGCAGGTCGGCTCTTACAAGTTGCGCAAGAAGCGCATTTTTAAGATGGCTCCGCTGCATCATCATTTTGAACTGCTGGGCTGGTCGGAGTCGAAGATCATCGTGCGCTTTTGGATCGCGTCGCTGGTGTTCGCTCTGTTCGCACTGACGACGCTGAAACTAAGATAGATTCAGCAGTCAGGGAGCAGAGCAGAAAAAGGAATTTGTTTTCTCCGTGTCTCGGTGCCTCCGGGGTCAAATAAATCTGATGGAACTGAACAACAAACGCGTGCTGGTGGTTGGCCTCGGCAAGTCCGGGGTGGCGTCAGCTTTGTTCTTGAAGGCGCATGGGGCGAAGGTGACGGTCTCCGACACCAAGAGCGGCGATGAACTGCGCAATGAGATTCCGACTTTGCTCGATCACGGCATTACGGTCGAAACCGGAGGCCACTGGGACCGCACGTTTCGCGAACAGGATTTGATCGTGGTGAGCCCTGGCGTCCCGGTCGACGCGCCTCCCTTGGTGCAGGCGCGCGCTTTGGGCGAGACGGTGATTGGCGAGATCGAACTTGCGGCGCGATTCCTGCCCGGGCCGATCGTCGCGATTACCGGATCGAATGGCAAGACCACGACCACCACGCTCCTGGGAGAAATCATGACGGCCGCAGGTTTCCCAGCACTCGTCGGTGGCAACATTGGCACGCCTGCGATTTCGCTGGCGCAGCGCGCCCAGCCGGAAACCGTCATTGTGCTCGAGATTTCCAGTTTTCAACTGGAGACGATTCAAACTTTCCGTCCCAAAGTCGCGGTCGTGTTGAACGTCACGCCTGACCACCTCGACCGCCACCGGACGTTTGACGTTTATGTGGACGCGAAAGCCCGCATCTTCGAAAACCAGCAGGGAAGCGACTTTGCGGTTCTCAATGCCGACGATCCCACCTGCGTAGCGATGGCTTCCAGGACGCGCGCTCAAGTGTTCTGGTTCAGCCGGCAAAAAGAAGTTCAGCAAGGCGCGTGGGTGCGTGACGGCAACATCGTCTTTCGTGATGGCAACGTCGTTTTCCCTGACGGACGGGGCGAACAGGGAATGTCGCAGCGCGAGATCATGCAAGTTTCCGAGATACCGCTGAAAGGCGCACACAATCTCGAGAATGTTCTGGCCGCCGTGTGCGCAGGCGCTCTGATGGGATGCGCTCCCGAGAAAGTTCGCCAGGCCGTGCGCGATTTCAAGGCGGTCGAACATCGCCTGGAATTTGTGGCGACCATCGGCGGCGTCGACTACTACAACGACTCCAAGGCCACCAACGTGGACGCGACCATCAAGGCGCTGGAATCGTTCCCGGCAAACCTCCACCTGATTCTCGGCGGCAAGGACAAGGGCAGCGACTACACGGTACTGAACCACCTGTTGCGCCAGCGAGTGAAGCGCGTCTACACGATCGGCGCGGCCGCGGCGAAGATTGAATCGCAAATTAAAGCCGCCGATGTGGTGCACGCCGAGACCTTGGAGAATGCCATCCGGAAGGCGAATGCCGCGGCCGAACCCGGCGACGTTGTCCTGCTGGCTCCTGCCTGCGCCAGCTTTGATCAGTTCAAAAGCTACGAGCACCGCGGCCGCACATTCAAAGAGATCGTGCGTGGACTGGCGGCCGCTTCCGCAAAACCGTAGCCCTCCTCCCTGTCATCCTAAATATCCGGGCGGTCCTTCGCTGCGCTCAGGATGACAACGCGTTGGTTGAACCAGACCAGTTAACAGTCAATCCCAACAATCCCGAATTCCTTGTCCGCGCCCGCCCCCCTCCGTGGTGAAATGAACTTCCGATGGCAAAGCGCGTGAGCGTCGATCGCTGGCTGTTCACCGTCACCATGCTGCTGGTCTTTGTAGGGCTGGTGATGGTTTTTTCGGCTTCGGCGGTGATGGCGCGTGAGCGCTTCGGTTCGCCGTATGCCTTCCTGTCGAAGCAGTTGATCTGGGCCGTGGCGGGACTTGTCGCCATGGTCATCGCCATGGGCGTCGACTACCGCCGCTACAAGCATCCTGCGCTGGTGTTTTCTCTGATGGGGTTCACGACGCTGCTGCTGATCTCCGTCTTCTTTCTCGACCGTTCGCATAACACGCATCGCTGGATTCACGCCGGTGGGTTTTCGTTCCAGCCCTCGGAGCTGGCCAAGCCGGTGCTGATTCTTTTTCTCGCCTATTTTCTCGAGAGCCGAACCAAAACCATTGACGATGTGCGCAACACGCTGCTGCCCGCGGCCGTTCCCGTTCTGGTGTTCTTGGGTCTCATCGTGTTCCAGCCGGATCTTGGCACCGCCATCGCCTGTGCCGGAATCGCAGCCTGCATTCTTTATGTCGCCGGAATGCGCCTGCGCTATTTCGCATACTCGTTTGCGGCTTCGCTGGTGCCGCTGTATTTTCTGATCTTTCACGTTAGCTTCCGGCGCGCCCGCATCCTGGCCTTTCTCAATCCCTATGCGGACAGCCAGAAGACCGGCTTCCACATCATTCAGTCGCTGATCGCGGTAGGCACGGGCGGGGTGACCGGCACCGGCCTGATGGAAGGCAAGCAAAAGCTGTTTTACCTGCCGGAACCGCACACCGACTTCATCTTTGCCGTCACCGCGGAGGAACTTGGCCTGGTGGGCGCGATGTTTGTGGTCGCACTCTTCGCCATCTTTCTCTGGAGGGGCATGCGCGCTTCGTGGCGAACCGAGGACGTCTTCGGCCGATATCTCGCCGTCGGAATCACCTGCATGGTGGTGCTGCAAGCGTTCATCAATATCAGCGTGGTACTGGGCCTGTTGCCAACCAAAGGAATTCCTCTGCCGCTTGTCTCCTACGGGGGATCGTCGTTGTTCGTGACTCTGGCGTGCGTTGGGGTGTTGCTAAACATCACCAAGCAAGCTGAATAAGATTTTAGTTATTAATTCATCCGGTGTTCCGTCATTTCACAATCGAGTTATCTTGACTGGCGGCCCAGCTCCGGGCTGGCCACCCGGGCCGGGGATATCCATCAATATTTTTGGCTCTAATTCTGTAAGACATTTTGTTTTCATTCGTTTAGAAGAAACCAATAGGTCGATGTGGCCCTAAGATATTGATTCTAAATATATATATATGTAAAACATTGCGGAGTAAGGAGTTGGGGCCTCGCGATCCCGCTGCAACTCGGGGTGTCTTCTTTTCGAATCGCATTTCCGGCTGGCTGGGCATCGCACCCACGATTCCATTTTGAACTTTCTGTATCCTCGGGCCAGGCGGTTCGTCGACGAAGGCTGCTTTCTTGGCTGTGAAACTTTGAAAGAATCCGAATTTGAGGCATGGACTCAACGGAATGACACAATGAGTTCTTCGATGCGAGCCATTCTGGCGGGAGGCGGGACGGGCGGACACGTAATCCCCGCGTTGGCGATCGCCAATCAACTGAAGAAGAGCTATGACGCCGAGGTCCTGTTCATTGGGACGGCACGTGGCATCGAGAATCGACTGGTCCCCGCCGCCGGTTTTCCGCTCCAACTCGTGCGCGTGGGCGCGCTGAAAAACGTCAGCCTCACCACCCGGTTGAAGACGGCCTTCGACCTTCCGCGCGCCGTCTGGGACGCAGCCCGCATGCTGAACCAGTTCGCGCCCGATGTGGTGATTGGAGTCGGCGGATATGCTTCCGGCCCTGCGATGCTGGCGGCGGTAGTCAAACACATTCCGACGCTCGCGTTTGAGCCCAACGTGGTGCCCGGCTTTGCCAATCGGATGGTCGCGCGCTTGGTGTCGGGGGCGGCGGTGCACTTCGAGGAAACAGCGGAATATTTCCGGCATGCCGAAGTCACAGGGGTTCCCGTGCGGCAGGCATTTTTCGAAATCGCGCCCAAGCGTGGAGGCACTCCGACAGTGCTCGTGTTCGGAGGAAGCCAGGGTGCGCACGCCATCAATGATGCGATGATGCGCTGCCTGCCGGTTCTGCAGCGCGAGGCCCCCGGGATTCACATCATTCACCAGACCGGCGAGCGTGACTATAATGACGCGCGGGCGGCTTACGCGTCGTTCGGCGAGTCGGCTGAAGTCTTTCAGTTCATCGAGGACATGCCGGCGGCGTTTGCGCGTGCGGATCTGGTAGTGTGCCGCTCGGGCGCGAGCACGGTCGCTGAAATCGCGGCGGCGGGCAAACCTGCGGTGTTCGTTCCGTTCCCGCGCGCGGCCGATGATCATCAACGGGTCAATGCCGAAGCTCTGGAACGGCACGGAGCAGCGGTGGTGGTCGAGGAATCGAAACTGGAAGGAGTCTGGCTGGCCGAGACGATTGCAGCGCTACTTCAGGATCCGCAGCGTCTCGATCGAATGAGCCAGTCAGCCCGCGAGTTGGCACATCCCAACGCCGCGCGCGACAGTGCCAAGATGGCGGCCAGGGTAGCGGGAATCGAAAAATCGGCGATGGATTAACACGGATTTTCAGGATTTCTCTTTTTGATTTCTTTTTCGATCCGCGTCGATCCGCGAAAGTCCGTGGCTGAGAAGTTGATCTTATGTTCGCAAAAATTCAGCGCATTCATTTCGTAGGCATCGGCGGCATCGGCATGAGCGGCATTGCCGAGGTGTTGCTCAATCTCGGCTACAAAGTTTCAGGTTCGGACCTGAAGGATTCCTCCGTCACGCAGCGGCTGGCGGGTCTGGGTGCCGCGATATTCGAGGGACATCGTGCCGAAAACATCGCCGGAGCCGAAGTGGTGGTTACGAGTTCCGCGATTTCTGCCGGGAATCCTGAAGTCGCCGAAGCCCACGCGCGGCACACTCCGGTGATTCAGCGCGCCGAAATGCTGGCCGAACTGATGCGACTGAAATACGGCATCGCCATCGCGGGCATGCACGGCAAGACGACTACGACATCCATGGTGGCAGCGGTATTGGCCGCGGGTGGCCTGGATCCGACCGTGGTGGTCGGTGGCCGCGTCGATGCCCTGGGATCGAACGCGCGGCTCGGAAAGTCGCAATACCTGGTCGCCGAAGCCGATGAGAGCGACCGTTCATTTCTGAAGTTGTCGCCAATTTTGTCGGTCGTGACCAATATCGACCGCGAGCACATGGACTGCTATCGCAACATGCGCGACGTCAAGAAGACATTTCTCGACTTCATGAACCGCGTGCCTTTCTACGGGATGATCGTTGCCTGCAACGACGATCCTCTGCTCCGTCGTTTGCTAACCGATGTCCAGCGC
>CAZILJ010000376.1:0-4436 GCA_964539915.1 uncultured Acidobacteriaceae bacterium
GCGGCCACGCGCGCGCTGTCGACTTGGGGAGCAGGCCAACTTCCGCAGGGAATTCCAATCTCTGTCGACGGGCGCGTGCTGCTGTTTACAGGCATGATCTCGCTCGCGGCGGGAGTCCTGTTCGGGATGATCCCAGCGCTACAGCTTGCGAGAGTGAATCCAAATACGACCTTGCGCGATGAAGGGCGGGGTGTTTCCGCAGGCCACACGCGGGCGCAGATGAAGAACCTGCTTGTCATCGGCCAAGTGGCGCTCTCGTTGCTTCTCATCATTGGCGCCGGACTGCTGCTGCGCAGCTTTGTACAGTTGCTGCGCGTTGATCCTGGCTTTGATGCCCGAAACGTGCTGACCATGAACGTCTCGCTGCCCACGGTAAAGTATGCGAAACCGGAGCAGCAGATTGCGTTCTTTGAGGAACTCCTGCGTCGCGTTTCTACGCTGCCCGGTGTGCGGAGCGCTGCGACATCGGCTGCGTTGCCGCTGAGTTGGAAGCGGATCACTCCTGTACTGCCGGAAGGGCAGCCAGATACGCCCCTGCCCCAGCGGCCGTTTATCGACGTGGAGGCGATCAGCCCACAGTGGTTTCAGACCATGCGCGTTGCGCTGCGCAGCGGCCGCGAGTTCACCGCGACCGACAATGCGCAGGCGCCCAAAGTCGTAATTGTGAATGAAACCTTCGCCCGGCGCTTCTGGCCCAACGAGAATCCTCTGGGCAAGCGCATCGTGGTAGGCCGCTGGCCGAAGCCGGCGGAGGTCGTCGGGACCGCGGCTGACATCAAGAACAAAGGCCTTGAGCAAGACACGCAAGCACAGCTGTATCTTCCTTTCCCGCAGTTGCCCTGGGGCAACATGAACCTGCTCGTGCGGACTGCCGTCGCTCCGTCGAGCATCACTT
The DNA here is from genome assembly GCA_964539915.1 of uncultured Acidobacteriaceae bacterium. Classification (GTDB taxonomy): domain Bacteria; phylum Acidobacteriota; class Terriglobia; order Terriglobales; family Acidobacteriaceae; genus Sulfotelmatobacter. The sequence continues at coordinate 896 of CAZILJ010000376.1, forward strand.
CGGCGGTGCGAACCCAAATCGCAAACCTGGACCCTGACCAGCCTGTTATGAATATTCAGACGGTCGATGACCTGATAGACAATTCGCGTGCGCAACCACGCTTCACGATGCTGCTGGTCGGCGCTTTTTCGGCTACGGCACTGGTGCTCGCCGTGATGGGAATTTATGGGGTACTGTCATATTCGGTAGCGCAACGCCGCCAAGAGTTTGGCATTCGCCTGGCGCTCGGAGCGGAGCGCGCGGATATCCTACGCATGGTTGTGCAGCAGGGACTTCTGCTGGCGACTGCCGGCATTGCCGTTGGTCTTGTGGTGGCACTATTGCTGACCAGGCTCATGTCGAGCATGCTCTACAGAGTCGGCACGCATGATCTGACGACCTTTGTTCTCACACCATTGGTGTTTCTCTGTATTGCACTGCTTGCCAGCTACCTGCCCGCGGAGCGCGCGACGAAAGTAGATCCGATCGAAGCGCTGAAGTGAATCCCGGTGCCCCATGTCTGGCGCCCTTTGCGAGATGCCGGATTTTCCTGCATCTCCATGTAGGTATCGCCATGTGAGAACCGCCGCCCTCCGCTGTCCAGCCGCGAAGCGGCGGAAGAATGTCCATGTCCAGCCGAGCCACGGCGTAAACTGTGGGTGGACAAATTACCAGGTATCCAAGCCCCGAACGGACGAAAGAAAATCTCGCCAACGCGAGAAAGATCCGTGGTGCCAGAGGCCTCGGTCTCGCGGCTCTGGCGAGACGTGGGGATTTTCCTTAGCGCAATCTGTCGCGAGTCTCCATGCAACACGTTACGCGGTGGCCAGCCCACCCTCGCGCCACACCGACCAGAGGCTGCCTTACTCGTCGCGGTTTCGACGAGCGGGAATAGATGCTGATGGTATCAAGGTGCATCCCGCCCTTGAAGGTGGGCTTTTTGCGGTTCGTTCACCACCACGGTCCGCGCTGTTCGCCGCCATGATCCCTACTGTTGAATCCTGAAACCTATCCACAGCTTCCACAATAAAAAAGTCATCCGGTGTGACGCACAGCCTCGACCGAGGATAAAAATAGCGCAAAACTATCCTCATGAGCGACGGGCCCTCGCCGAGGCCAGGTTTCTGGGGTCAGGAGACGCGCCAGAACCTAGTTCGTCGCTTCGGACCATTCCTGCTCGCCCCGGTAAACGATAGCGTCGCGGTCCTCAGGAAGGATCCACCGTTGTTTCACAAGATCCTCGACGGCTGCATGGTATCGGGTCAGGTAGGTTTCGCGATCGGAGTACCGCTCGGCGATGGATTTGCGCGGGTCACCCGTCGTCTGGCGTTCTGCGGCTGTCTTCGGAAATGGCAGATATGACAGCTCAAAAGATACTCGCTGATCGGGAGCTCCAATCGAAGGGTCGCGAAGATTCCAACTCGCATAGGTTGCCAGCGGCACGGTGATCTCCGGCAGGCGGACGCCGTCGCGTTCATTGCCATCGGCATCGACCTGAGGCACAAGGACGGGGAAAGGCTCGCTCACCTTCGGCGGCTGGATGCTGAGAATTCCGTCACGCCAGTTGGTACCGAAATCGACGCGCCATGCTTGATTGGCTTCGTGCGGCCGGTTTACGCCGGGGATCGCAGGCGGCGCATAGTCCTGCAGCGGCACGAGCGTTCCGTCCGCAATTTTGGGATAGCTGCTGGGCGGTGGAAGCAGTCCATTGCGCACCCACGCGTCCAGGTTCGCAATCATGGCGCGCCAGAAATATTTGACCGGGAGCGGCGACTGCGGCTGCTGTCCGAGCAGATCCAGTTTGCCTTTTGCTGGAGGGAAGGGGCCGGAAAAGTGTTGCAAGCCGGTGAAGTGATAGATGCGCACGTTGTCGGAAATGGGCGCATCGTGTTTGCCATCGGCGCTGACGTGGATCAGAGCAGCAACACGCCCCCAGTATTCATAGGAAGTATTGGAGAAGAAAATCCGCGGCACGACTTTTTCGGCGACGGCGCGGTCAAGCAGTCCGCCACTCTCGCCGCTGACCGGATCGTTCTCGGGCAGATCGGTGAAGGGAAAGATATCGGTGGGAAAGAAAATGGATGACGTCGGCTGCGCATCCCTCGAGGGCTGAGCGAAACGGTAGTTGAAGCTGCCACGGCCCGCCCCGGCCACGTGGGCGAGCACGCCGTCGAGCGCGATCCGTCCTTCTTGGTCAGCATTGAAACCTTGATAGAGGAAGTCGCGGAGGAAGCGCCCGTTCTGCGATATGCCTTCGCCGTATACGCGCGCGGCTGGGGTTACGGCATTGGAGTCGTGCTTGGCGTACGACGCAAAATCACGGATGGCCGCGAAGCCGCCGCCGGCTACGACGGGATCGGCGACGACGTAAACGTATTCGTAGATCTTGCCGGGCTGAAAGCCACCGTTCAAGTGAATGTGCCGATCGCTCGGAGCGAGTTTGCCATCGACAATTTGCGCGAACTGCCATTCGGAACGAGGAATGATCGTGCGTTGTCCGTTGCGGGAATCGCGGATGGTCAGCACGTTCCGGGGATCGTCGGGCGCGGCTACCGGATATTCGGAGCCGCCGATGTTGCCGAGAATGAGATGTCCGAGGGGGATTTCCGCCATGACTTTGGAGGGCATCAGGTCACCGCGGAGGAGGCCGGTGATCGGCTTTCCATTTTCTTTCGCGAGCGGCGCGGAGAATCGCAGAGCGTCGGCTCCAGCGGCGTCCCATTGCCACCCGAGGCTCACGACAGTGAAACCGCTGCGCAACAACCACGCGTCTCCGGCGTCGGCTGCGAGATCCCAGTCGCCGCCGTCGACCAGCGAGAGAATGCGCCCGCGGCCGCGGTTGGGAACTTCCAGGAGCATGGAGCCGTTGCCTTTATGCGCATCTTTCGGCTGAACAGCAATGAAGTCGGCAGAGAATTCGACCTCGCCTTTTTTCAAGTTGACCGCATTGCCGAGGTCAACGATGCGTTGGTTATGCGGGTTGTTTACCGCAAGGGAAAAGTAAATGCGACCGGTGATGCGCTCGTAGGCTCCGGCGTTACCGAATGCTTTGCCACCGAGAACGTCGGTGCGGTTCGCGGTTTCAACGCGGAGAACGCGGGCATTCAGCGGCAAACCCGCCAGCGCCACAATCAGGATGAGCCATGCCACATCACGACGAAGTCGCATGCGCGGAAGCATAACATTTCTGTCGCTTCGTTTCTGCTCTCTTCCCGGTGTACAATTCGTGCCGCTCGCCCTGTCCAGGAAATTCTGGTCGCAATCGACCTTTATGGGATGGAAGAATGAAACGATTTTTCCGGATGTCCGCTGACGTTTTGCTTTTCTGTTTCGCTCTAGTATTTGCCACCTCTGCTATCCAAATTTCTTTCGCTCAAAAGGCGGAGCCGTCCGCTGCTGCGGCTGCCAAGAAACCGGCGCCCGCGCCACCCTCGGAAAAGCCCTCGGAGAGCGCCCTCAAGCCTGAACCGATGCCAGAGCAAAGAGCGGCACAACGTGAGGCGGCAGCGGACAAAGAAAAAGAAAAGGAAGAGCATTACGACATGACCGAGGTCGCGCCGGC
>CAZILJ010000377.1:0-3461 GCA_964539915.1 uncultured Acidobacteriaceae bacterium
GTACGCGATTTCCGTCCGGACCTTGCACGGGCTTCACCCGCTCTCCGCCTACGTCAGCGGTGAGAATGGTGGCACCAGCGGGCAAAGATACTTTGAGGAACGGTTGTGCCTGGTTCTTGAGAACCAGTCTCACTTCGGTGAGCGACTTCCCTTCCGAGGTAACCATCGTAGTGACCACCGCGCTCTCGGCAACCGCCGCCAGCACGCTGCCGTCGGGAAACCGCACCCACTCGAGCGCCAGGTTCGGAGTTTCACTGGCTTGTTTGTGATAGCGGAACGCCGCCTGCGCCGGGAAATGCGCCAGCGACCGCAAGTAAGGATTCACCTCTCTCACATCCATGCGCTTGAGGCCTCCCCCTTCGGTCGCGGTGATTTCCATGGTGCCCGCGCCCTCGACCAGAACTTCGCCGGTCTCGCGTTGTGCCCCTTTGAAAGAGAGGAACGGGGCATCCGCCTTTGCACCGCTGATGGAGCGCTCCATCGATATCAGGAACTGGTGGCTGCGACGGCTGGGAGCGTTCACTTTCAGAGTCAAAACTCCCGCCTGCGTCTCGGTCGAATCGAGCGTCGCTCCGGTCACGCCGGTGACCTCGTAGCCTGCCGGCAACTCCACTTGAAATTGAGTGGGCTCGCCTTGGACGACGGTAATGTCGGCCAGGACGGCCACGCGCATTTCGGCTTCACTCACCGAGAGGAGCGTCTTGGCATCGGATAGAAACCGCATCTCCCGAGGCACGGCAGGAGTTACGGTTTCCCGCGTGGCCCACCAGAGGTTGGCAGGCTGTCCTGGAACCAGAGTGGCTTCAATCGTGGTATGGCCATTCTCAGATTTCCGGCTGGTGATGAGACCGGAGCTGAGGTTGGCGAAGGTGTGGTCTCCAGGAATCACCAGCGTCAGTTGTACGCTGCCCGCAGCCGGCGCGGGCAGACTGAAGGAGGCGCGTCCAGCTTCAACCCGCAGCGGCAAACCCGTGTCCAGAGCGATCGAGAAATCGCCGGGGCCTGCAAGAAGGGCCATGTGCGTGCCATTCTCTTGCAGCAAAGGAACGCCTTTGCCGTTCTGGTGCGCGTCGAGAACCGTCATTCCGCTCGTCAGGGGAACTTTGCTCACGCCTTTGCGGAAAACTTCTCCCTCCAGCTGCACCGTACCGCGAACGCCGTCATTTTCGACTCGCAATTTCACATCGGCATGCTTAACCGAGTACGGAAGAGGGGCGATCTCCGCTCTCTTGCTTGGCTTCGCCGCAAGTTCCATGAGCCGGTTGTATTCGTCCAGCGTCAGCGTCACGCTGCCTGAAACGGGCAGGGGCAGCGTGGATTTTTCCTCTGCCATCACCACGGTGCAAAGCAGCAACACCACAAGAAAACTGGTTTTCATCGCACACCTCCCTTTTTCTCATGCTGGAAGCTGAACTCTGCAGTCGGAAACTGATTCTCACTGGTGAGCTCAGAAACAAGAAATAGCGACGGACCGAATGCGGGGAAGGCGACTTTCATCGGCAGAATGCCGGTCACTCTGCCGGCCCGCGATTTTGCCGCGAAAGTGTCTAGGAGCGCCCTGGTAGCATCCTTCTTCTCTTTGTCATCCGTCTCATTGCCTTCCAGCTTGGCGAACTGCTCCAGTCGATCAGACTGTTTGGCAGCTGTGGGGAGAGTGCCATTCGAAACGAGTGCGCCTCCTCCCTCCCGACCATCTTCTTCGATTGGCTCCAGGACGGCTGCAGCAGGGTTCGCATACACCTGCGTATGAAAGGTTCCCGGCTCCGCCGAAACCCGGAACAGAGGCGGATAGTAGAGCAACAACCCTGTGCGGGAAATTGGCAGATCCAGCGCCGGCAAAGAAACCTTCTCGTGGCCTTTGTCGTTCCATGCTGCCGCCTTCGTAAGATAAAGAATCTCTATCGCGAACGCCGGCGCCTCGTCCCCTCCACGCGATTTTTCCAGCGGCAACAGCAAGCTGCCGTCCGGCGATTGGCCCGGACGAACCGGCCGGCCCGCCAACGAAACGCTCCACACCGTTGCTCCCGAGGGCAGGGTAACTTTCACAAAGTTGCGTTGGTTATTTCGGACCGCGTAGCGTGCCTCCACCAGTTCTTTCCCGTCGGCGCTCATCAGCACTTGGTAGCGAGCCTCTTCTATGTTGGCCAGCAAGACCGCTTGCTGGTCGTAGCGCGCGACGTTTACGCTCAACGACCGTGTCGCACCGGCTTCGCCCGACCGAGCACGAAACGCAACCAAAGCGGGCGACTGCCGGTTCGCGACCATCTCGCCGAGGTCGGTGGCGTCGGCATCTTCAAGCCCCTGCGCTTTCTGATCTTTGATCTCGCCGGCTCCGAGGATTTCGACCGCCACTCCTCCCGTGTCGCGTTCCGTATTCAGTAGCCGGAGCAGCGGGATGTCGATGATTCCGTCGCGAGGAAGCCGCGTCTCACCATTGATGACAAAGCGCGCGCTGTGCTCAACCGGCTCCAGAAAGGTCACGGCTAGTTCGCCGTTTTTCATTTCCCAATCGGCCACCATCGCGCCCGAGACCTGGTTGATCGTCACTTTTTCGGGAAGCTGAATGCGCACCTCACGGGCCGCGCCTTGCACGACTTCAAAATTTGCTTCCGCGTAAACCGAAGTCGAATCTTCACCGAGGCTGGTCAACTGAGTCAGCGACCCGCGCAATCGAAGTGGCAATTCAACGTGGTGATCCTCAGTCTTCTTCCGCCACGTGAAAGTAAGGGCCTCATTTCCGCGGGCGTAGGCCAGCCACCTGGTCTCGGCGGAGGTTTCCGATTCCCCGGAGAGCAATCCTCCGCTGATTTTCAAATCGATTCCCTGGCGCGCGACTACGACCGCCGCGCGCGTCACCCCCGATTCCGTGGAAGGCAAGGAGATGCTCTGCTCGCCCGCCGAGGATCCGAGCGGAACATCGATATCGAGCAGCAGTTCGAAACGCCCGGCGTGGGAGAGAAGCGCTGAGAGATGCGTTCCGCCTTTCGCTCCCGGTACAAGCGCTACCGGCTTGCCGTCGAGCCGGGCTTCGCGAACCAGCAAGCCCGCCGGCACGGGGACGCGAACCCATCCGTCTTTCAGGACATCGACGGTGAGGCTGGCCCGTCCCGCGGCCAGGTCGCCCGCCACGTGCAGCTCGTAATCAACCCGCGTCAGCGTGGCGTCCATGGGAGGCGGTTCGGGATCGTGCTCGACCGGAAACGCTTTGGCTCGCAGCACGCGGTATTCTTCCACCGGAATCACGACCCATCCCGCAATATGAGACGGCTCGGCAGACTTCTGTTGGGCTCGGGCTGGCGCTCCCCAACAAACCGAAGCGGCTACAAGGCAGGGGAAGAAGGTACTCAGAACAAGTTGTCTGAGTTCGGAAACCACAGCGAGAACTGACTTTTTCATGGTTCAAGCCTCACTCCAACTATTGGGGGGATGCATATCTTTCTCTGGGGGATGTTTCGGGGGGG
>CAZILJ010000378.1:0-3263 GCA_964539915.1 uncultured Acidobacteriaceae bacterium
TCTGGTGAATCCGGTGTGGAAGCCTCTGGTGGAGATGACCCGTTGGCGGCACCTGCGGTACCGTCGAGGGCTGGCGCAGCACGCGAGCCCGGTGGCGGCGGCCGGGCAAGTCGTGTCGGCAGGGGTTTAGGTCGAACCGGCCGAAACCATCGGCAAACCTAAGTAAAATGAGATTTTTCCGTCCCGATCCAGGAATTCCTTGACATTTTATACTGTGTCACATACAGTGTGTGTCGCATACTATATGCCGAACGGTACCACAGGCAGCTCAGATGTTCTCGAAAACTTGAAGTTAGAGCTGCGCCGAGGGTGCTTGATCGTCGCCGTCCTCGCGCAGTTGCGAGACGAGCAGTACGGATACACATTGCGCAAGGCGCTGGCTGACGATGGCCTGGCGATCGACGAAGGCACGCTGTACCCCCTTCTCCGTCGTCTCGAAACGCAAGGCCTGCTGGTAAGCCAATGGCGCGAGGAAGACAAGCGCAACAAGCGCTTCTATCGCCTGTCGCCGGACGGCGAGCTAATGCTCAAGCAATTGCTCGAGGAGTGGGAAAGCATCAACCAATCGTTGGGACGAATTCTTCAAGAGGCGTAGGGGCAAGCTATGGAACTTGTCGATAGTTACTTGAAAGCGGTCAAACGCTACCTGCCACGGCGGCAGAGGAACGACATTATCGCCGAACTGTCAGAAGACCTGTGCTCGCAGTTGGAGGCGCGCCAGCGCGAGCTGGGGCGCCTACTGACCGAGGACGAGCAGATGGCGATCTTCAAACGGCAGGGTGATCCCATGGCGGTGGCGCTGCGTTATCGGCAACATGGCCGCAGCCTTACGGTGGGATGGGAACTGATCGGCCCCGAACTCTTTCCCGCGTATCTGCTGTTGCTGAGCTTTAATCTGATGATTACGGCCGCGGTCGTGCTGATCTTTCAGCTACTCGCGCACATCCCAGTTTCGGCCCAGCCGTTCTTCGTTCCCCTGCTCGCGCAAGTCATTTGCGTGACGCTCGTTTTCATGCTGCTGAATTCGCTGAAAGGTGTATTCCGGCGCAAGTTTTCGGACAACTGGATGTGGCCGCCGGCGGACCTGGCGCACCTGATGCCGCTGCCGCGCTGGTACTCGGCGACTGGATTCGTGGCGTGCGCACTGTTTGTCCTCTGGTGGATGGCTATCCCGTACTATCCCAGCCTGGTTCTGGGGTCGGCGGCTCCAGACTTGAAGTTCAGCCCGGACTGGCACCGATACTACCTTCCCATCCAGTTGCTCATGCTGGCCGCCGCGAGTCAGCGGGCCGTGAATGTGGTGCGCCCGGATTGGAAATGGCTGTTGCCGATGGCCCGCTTTGGGGTCGATGGTGTCGCCGCTTTCGTGATGTTCTTCTTCCGGACTCACCCCCTGGTGCAGGCTGCAGACGGAGGCCGCCTCGCGCAAACCGAGCACCTGGTTCAGCGCGTGAACGGTTTTTTGCGCTGGGGCCTGTTCGGGCCATGGCTGTGGATCTATCTGGCGGTCAGCGGTCTGGTTTACGGGTGGTATTGCGTGCCCTATGTGCGGCGCTTCTTCCGCCGCGAAGGCAATGCAATTCGCAACCCACGTGAAGTCAACCCTATTTTCTAGAACTGAAGTTTTCGGAGCAAGGCTATGGAACTTCTCGATCGTTACTTACAAGCCGTTCGTTTCTGGCTGCCAAAAGCGCAGCAGCAGGACATTATTGCCGAGCTGTCATCGGATCTGCATTCGCAGATCGAAGATCGTGAGACAGAACTGGGGCGTCCGCTCCACGAAGCGGAACTGGAGGCCATCCTCAAGAAGAGCGGCAACCCAATCCTGGTGGCCAGCAGCTACCGGCCACCGACGCAGTTGATCGGCCCCGCCCTGTTCCCGATCTACCAGTTCGTGCTGAAAGTCGTGCTGCTATGGATCCTGTTACCGGTCTTCCTGTTCATCGTGGGGCCGTCGATCGTCCTGACATCACCGCATCGCGCCCTGGCGATGTTGCAAACGTTTGGGGATTGGGTGCGGGCCGAAATATTTGCTGCCGCAATCATCACCATCGTATTCGCGGTTCTGGAACGAACGCAGGCGCGGCTCAAGCTAGTGGACAAATGGGATATTCGCTCCCTCCCGCCCGTCCCTAAGCAGCCGCAGCCGCCTTCGCGGATCCAGTCTGTTTTTGAATTGGTCTTCGCGATCATCGGCCTTTTCTGGCTGTTGCTGGTTCCGTATTTTCCGTTTCTGATCCTGGGACCGGCCGCCGCTTTTCTCAAGGCGTCGCCGATGTGGGACACGTTTTACCTGCCGGTTGTTCTGCTCACCCTGCTGGGTCTGGCGCGGGACTGCTTCAGCATTGCCCGCCCGGACTTGACCTGGTTTCCGGCCTGCGGACGCCTGATGCAGACGGTCCTTAGCCTGTTCCTGCTGAATCTCATTCTGAATGCCGCGGCTCAGGTTCCGCACCTTCCGGGGGCCGACTGGGCGCCGTTTGTCATGCTCACGGACGGGGCGCGGGATTCGGCCCAGTACAAACGCGTGGCCTCCATCGTCAACGCCTCAATCCTGATGGCTCTGGCGGCGACGTGGATCGGCCTGGCCATCGCCGCGGTTATTCAGACCTGGGAGTGCCTGAAGCAATTCGGCGGACGCGGCGCTCGCGCCTGCAATACCGCGCTGCTGCGATTCCTATAGGCGGAGAATTTCTCCAAAGATACGGCAAAGACCACGAGTGGGGTTATCTCACTCCCACAGGAACAGTTCGCCTTCAAGAGTCTTGTCAGGGAGGAACTTTATGAACAACGAATCATTAGCGGAATTGTCAGGCGTGAGCAAGCGCTATGGCAAAGTGGTGGCCCTCGACGGAATGGAATTGCAAGTGCGGCCCGCAGAACTGCTCGCGGTTCTGGGACCGAATGGCGCCGGGAAATCTACGGCGATTTCCCTGATGCTCGGACTGCAAACGCCCGACGCGGGCACCGCGCGCCTGTTCAGCCAGTCTCCCCTGAACCTTGCGAGCCGGCGGCACATCGGAGTGATGATGCAGGAGGTCGCGCTCCCTCCGGAGCTTCGGGTGCGCGAACACGTTGATCTCGTCGCTAGCTACTATCCCGATCCGATGACGGCCGAAGATGCATTGCGGCTGACCCGCACGTTGCCGCTGGCCGCGCGGCCGTACGGGAAACTTTCAAACGGCCAAAAGCGCCAGGTGCAATTCGCGATAGCGGTGGTCGGGCGCCCGAAGCTTTTGTTCCTGGATGAGCCAACGGTCGGG
>CAZILJ010000379.1:0-3144 GCA_964539915.1 uncultured Acidobacteriaceae bacterium
TACCCGACAGCAGCCCGGTCTCCGGTATTCGCTCGTATTTCACCATCGCCCGCGTGAGCCGCGACATCTTCCGCCAGTCGAGTGTCGGCGCTCTCTACACCGACTGGGAGTGCCCCACCACGGGAGAATTCAACCGCATCGGCGGCCTCGACACGCACCTGAAATTCAATCCCAACTGGACGCTCGACGGACAGGCCGTCGTCACTTCGAGCCATCTGAACCTGAACTGCGAGGGCAACCTCTATCCCTTCAGCTCCGGCAATCGAGGAAACAACAATTATTACGCCGGTCCGGCCGAACAACTCCACCTGCATCGCGACGGCCTGCACTTTAGCTATGACGGAATCTATAACGACATCAGCCCCGGCGTCGTCTCCATCCCCGGGTTTATCAACCGCGTCGATATCCGCGAGACCACGCAGGAAGCGGATTACCGCTTTCGCCCCAGGAAAGGCTGGGTCGTCGATTGGGGCCCGTCGGTCACCGCTCGCTACGACTTCGACCACACTGGTCTGCGCCTCGACACCGACTACGGTCCCTACTTTGCGATCCAGGGACGAGGTCAAACCGTCATTCTCCTGCGTCCCTACGAAGAACTGCGCGAACGTCTGCGTCCGCAGGATTTTTGTTTCTACGGATACGCGCTCTACTGTGCTCCGACGATCTTGGGCGATCAGGACTATCACGAACACACCAGCGGCGCTTCCATCCAAACCGGCTACTTCAAGAAAGTAACGCTCCTCGCGAGCTATTACTGGGGAGAGGGCGTGAACTTTGTCGCCCCGCCTCCGGCGCCTCTGGAAACCCCCACGCCATTGAATCACCCGTTCCTCGCGAGCCAGGACACGGCCCAAGCCAGCTTGACGTTCCGCCCGGTGAAGCCGCTCAAGATCGAGAACACATACCTATTCGATCGTCTGCGGGCTACCACCAGCACCTATCTGTTCGAACAGGCGCAATTTCCTGGCGCCGGGCGCGGCATCTTCAACGACCACATCCTGCGCAGCAAGTGGAACTGGCAGTTCACTCCCCAGCTTTCTGTGCGCCTGATCCTGCAATACAACGCGCTTCTGGCGGGAACGCCGGGCGTCGGATCCCCTTATACCTATCTGCCGACCTCGAAGCAGTTCAACGCCGACTTCCTCATCACCTACCTGGTCCATCCGGGAACCGCGATCTATGTCGGCTACAACAGCGATCTCCAGAACCTGAACGTGCAGCCGGGCGTCGGCGTGTTCAGCGCGCCGAAGAACTACCTCAACGACAGTCGCCAGTTCTTCGTGAAAGCAAGCTATTTGTTCCGGTTCTGAAAAAGCGGTCAGCTCTCAACCGTTAGCTCGAAACCTGCGCCGTAGGCTGCCATCAAGTAGCGTCGGCGCCTTGCCGGCTGTAGCGAGGGCGCCCCGCCCTCGCACCCCGCGAGCGAGTTGCCCGCCGGAGGGCCTCCAAGATGGTGCTAACTGGCCCGTGCTGATAGCTGAAAGCTGACAGCTGGAGAGCGGTCCCCGATTGCTGAATCCAGGCCGAATCCGGTAGAATCTAATACTCGAATCGAGGTAAGGACCAGCTATGAAAGCAGCCATTCATCCGGCATACAACGAAGTGCGCGTGCATTGCGCGTGCGGCAACGCGTTTATGACCCGTTCCACCCATAAGGGCGACATCAGCGTAGAAATCTGCTCGAACTGCCATCCTTTCTTCACCGGCAAGCAGAAACTGATGGACACCGCCGGTCGCGTCGAGCGTTTCCGCCGCAAGTACGCAAAAAAGGACGCCCCCGCGACCGCTGCGAAGTAACTTTCGTCACGGATTCGCGCGGATCAATCCAGAATTCAGCCCTCGCTCCGGCGGGGGCTTCGTTTTGCCTGACCAAGTAGAATAAAACCGTGAAGAAGTTCTGGGACAATCCGAGCACAGGTGGCGCGGGCGCCCTCGCCCGCGAGGCAGCTCCACTGCAGTCCGTCCCTGCCGGCCTCTCCATTGGCACCGCCGCGATTTCCCCCGCTACGGTCCTTGCGCCCATGGCCGGGGTTACCGACACCGTCTTCCGCCGCTTCATCCGCAACCTCGGCGGATGCGGCCTGATCATGACCGAGTTCACCTCGGCGGACGGCGTCCTTCGCAAAAAAGACCAGAAGGCCAAGCGCTATTTACATTTCTACGAAGACGAGCATCCGATCTCTGCGCAGCTTTTCGGCAGCGATCCTTACGTGATGGCCGAAGCGGCCCGCATGGTCGAAGGCCTGGGCTTCGATCTGGTCGACCTTAACCTGGGCTGCCCCGCGAAAAAAGTAGTCAAGTGCAACGGAGGCTCCGGCCTACTCCGTGACCTTCCTGCCATCGGCAAGATTTTCGAAGCCGTTCGCGCTGCCGTGACAATTCCCTTCACTGTAAAATTCCGCGCCGGTTGGAACGACGAAGAAATCGTCTGTGTCGAACTGGCTCGCATGGCCGAAGGATGTGGCCTGGCGGCTGTCGCGCTGCACGCCCGCACCCGCGAAATGGGATACAGCGGCAACGCCCGCTGGGAGTGGATCGCCGCCGTAAAAGATGCCGTGAAGATTCCCGTCATCGGCAATGGCGACATCCGCAGTCCCGAAGACGCATGCGCCATGGTCACGCAAACGGGATGCGACGCGGTCATGATCGGCCGTACCGCCCCTTCGAATCCGTGGATCTTCCGCCAGATCGAGCAATATTGTGCCGCAATGAACAGTGCCCGAGTGGGGACAGGCGCCCTCGGCTGTCCGGTCGAGCCAGGCTCGATTGGTTTTGATGGCGGCGGTGGACTCGAAGCACAGGAATCGGGCCGTCGGCTCGAAGGACAGCCGGGGGCGGCTCTACCCGCATGGCCGTTGCCAGATCCCCATCCTTACGATCAGCCCTCAGAGGCTGACCGCTACCAGATGATCCGCACCTACTTTTCCATGTTGATCGAAGAAGAGCTCCCGGACGCCGTCGGCAAAATGAAGCAGTTCGCCTCCTGGTTCACCCACGGGGTCCCCGGCGGCGCGGGACTGCGCAAGGCGATCTACGAGTCCAAGAACGCCCCCGAGATTCTGAGCCGGGTTGAAGATTTCTTCGAAGCACGTCTGTGCGGCGCGGGCTCCCTCGCCCGCGAAACGGCGGGAGCAATTCCCTCAG
>CAZILJ010000380.1:0-3453 GCA_964539915.1 uncultured Acidobacteriaceae bacterium
CGGCGGCGGCGCGTCTTCGAGACAATCCTGCAGCGCCGCATCCCCGAGGGACCGGTCGGGGGGAGCCTTTGCGATCGATGCCAGTCTGATCAAAGGCGGATGCCAACCGGCAGAAAGGGATCGAACGCAAGAGGGGCTGCCACCAGAAGCGATCGGCCGGGCGGTCGAAGAATATGTAGCTGTGCTCGACGATGCGGCCTTTGGCGCTGCGACCAATGTCGTGCCCGGAGTTCGTCTCGCCGGCCGATCCGGCGGCGCGATGGACCGGTGCCCACGGCGGACAAGCATTCGCCTATTCCACCGACTCCCTGATCGCTGTCGACCTATTGGCAGCGGGGCCAACCGCAGCAATAATTGATGGCATTTCAGCGCTGCAATCCGGGGAGGTGATCGTGTCGACTGTTATCCAGTCAAATACACAGAATGGGCACTTCCCACATTGGAAGCTGAAGACCGGCGGAGTGATCATGCCGGATGAACGCCTGTCGTGGGTACAAACTATCGTGTCTGGCCTCCAACACGGCGTCGCGATGGCGGGTGGAACGATCATTGCTCCCCTCATCATGGGGTTTGATCCGAACCTTGCGCTGTTTTTCTCGGGAGTCGGTACCCTGATCTTTTTTCTGGTGGTCGGCGGCCGCGTTCCGAGCTATCTCGGATCGAGTTTCTCATTCATAGCGGTCGTGATCGCCGCGAGCGCCTATTCGGGCCACGGACCAAATCCGAATCTTGACGTAGCGCTAGGCGGCATAGTGGCAGCTGGCGTGCTGTATGGCATAATTGCGCTGATCGTTATGCAATCGGGCGTCGGTTGTGTTGATCGCTTGATGCCGCCGGTAGTGACCGGTGGTGGTCGCGGTCATAGGGCTCAACCTTGCTCCCGTGGCGGTCAAGGCCGTGAGCGGGAGCCAGTTCGATGCGTGTATCGGACTGATCACCGTGGTCATTGTTGGTCTAGTCGCGGTATCGGCTCCTGGGCTGTGGCGGCGGCTGCCGGTTATTATTGGTGCCATTGCCGGATACCTGCTGTATCTGCCGCTTGCGAACGTCCTAGGATTGGGAAAGCCTATCGATTACGCTGCACTAGCCGCAGCGCCATGGATTGGACTCCCGAAATTCACCGCTCCCTCGTTTCACGCCAATGCCGTTTTCTTGATCGCGCCCGTGGCAATCATTCTGGTGGCTGAAAATCTCGGGCACATCAAGGCGATCGGTGCAATGACCGGGCGAAGTCTCGACCCGTTTCTTGGCCGAGCGTTTCTGGGAGACAGCTTAGCAACCATTGTTTCCGCTCTGGGCGGCGGACCCGGGGTGACGACCTACGCCGAAAATATCGGGGTTATGGCCGCGACGAGGGTCTACTCGACCCTCCTCTTTGTGGTGGCCGCCGTAGTTTCGATCCTGTTAGGATTTTCGCCCAAGTTTGGTGCCTTGATCCTATCAATACCCGCCCCAGTCATCGGCGGTCTGTCGCTGGTGCTGTTTGGGTTGATCGCGGCGATGGCCGGCCGGATCTGGGTGGAGAACCGAGTCGATTTCTCAAACCCACAAAACCTGATCGCCGTCGCGACGGCGCTCACGGCGGGTGCCGGCGATCTGACTCTCAAGTTCGGCAGCTTTACCATGGGCGGTATTGGCACCGCGACGTTCGGTGCGATCATCCTTTATCAAATCTTCGGCTGGAGCAAAGCAAAGGATTAGGTTTTTGCGCACGCCAACGGCGGGAAAAACACCGGCGGCTCGCCCGCAGCCCATTGCTGACGTCGCCACAAACTTTGGTGCAATCATGTCTCGAGAATTCGACATCGCAATTCGCAGGGCTCGGCTGCGGCGCAACGGCGATCGGCTCATCGAGATCGGGATTAGAGACGGTCACGTCGTCGCGATTGCTGAGAGTCTCGGCGCCGCAGCGACGAACGAGATCGACGCCCGCGGCAATTTAGTGACTGAGTCCTACGTCAATCCGCACCTTCACCTCTGCAAGGTGTGGACGCTTCCTATGATGGAAGAAGAAGCGCTGAAGACTTATCACGGCGAGACGATGGGAAAGGCCATGGCCAGCATCGAGCTCGCCAGTAAGATCAAGGAGAAGTACGCAGAGTCGTGGATCACCGAGAACGCACGACGCGCGGCGGCGCTGGCGGCAGTTTACGGGAATCTTCATATTCGCGCTTTTGCGGACGTCGATAGCAAGGCGCGTCTCGAAGGTGTTCGGGCGCTCATCCGCGTGCGCGACGAGTTCCGAGGCATTCTCGACATTCAGGTCGTGGCCTTCGCCCAGGACGGCATTGTCCGCCAGCCGGGCACGTCGGACTTGATGCGAGAGTCCCTGAGGCTTGGCGCCGACGTGGTCGGCGGCATTCCCTGGATTGAGTTCTCGAATGCCGATGCGGCAGCGCACGTGAAGACTTGCTTCGACTTAGCTGAAGAATTCAACAAAGACGTTTCCATGCTGCTTGACGATGCCGGCGACGCCGGCCTGCGCACATTGGAAATGATGGCCCTTGAGGCGCTCCAACGAGGCTGGCATGGTCGCGCCCTTGCCCATCATTGCCGCGCAATGAGCCTCTATCCAATGCCCTACGTGCAGCGGCTCGCCCGTATTCTGAACGAAGCGCGCATCCCAATCGTTACCGATCCGCATACCGGTCCATTGCACGCTCGCGTGAAGGAACTACTTGCAGAGAAAGTGCTCGTGTGCCTCGGGCAAGACGATATTTCCGACGCCTATTATCCATTTGGCCGCAATAACATGCTGGAAGTGGCTTTCCTCGCATCACACCTGCTATGGATGATGACTGGGCAGGAAATCGATAAACTATATGACATGATCACGGTCGATGCGGCCGCCGCGATCAATATCCCACGCTTTGACCTTGCCGAAGGTGCCGCGGCGAACTTGGTGGTGCTCGATCAACCCGATGTAGTCGAGGCGTTGCGGTTTCACGCCGCTCCGGCGTATGTCATCAGTCACGGCAAGCTTGTCGATCAGGCTAAGATGCGAACAATCGCGTCTGCTTGTCGGCACGCCTAGTTAACAATTCTGATGTGCTACAGGACGCTGCTTAATTGCGGAATCAGCGACAGCAGTTCGTCTACCTAAAGCATGCTTCTGCCCTGCGAGTGGGCAAGGCAAACAGATTGACAACCACGAAGCCAACGCCGCCAACTGTTGGCGTCATAATTTCTCTGGCGCTAATGCCGGGACGCGGCGGATTCGCTCTATTGGTTGACGCCATCGGTGGGCTTGGCAGGCGCCTGCGTCGGATCGCCGGGTTTGGTAACGCCGTTTTTGCCTGAGTCGGTTCCGCTGCCTTTGCCGACGACTGCGAGAACAGCGGCGAGCACCTGGCTATGCAGACGCGGCGACTTCTCGATATTCAGGTGGTCGATGCTGGGGTCCCTGCTCACGTCTACATTGGACAGCGAACCCTGAAAGCCGGCCCCGCGCGA
>CAZILJ010000381.1:0-3521 GCA_964539915.1 uncultured Acidobacteriaceae bacterium
ACGGGCAAGGGCAACACGCTGACGCTATCGTCGCAAATTCATGTTGTATTGAATGGAACGACTGTTGCGAATGCCGCGGTCATCGAGGCGAACCATGGCGTCATCACCAACGACCCCCGTGAGATTGTGCTCGACCATCCTCATCTCAGCCGCGCGGACGGAACCGTGCAGTCGGATCAGGCGGTGTTTTACCTGGGTTCCGAGAATCAGGTGGAGAGAGTTTTGGCCACCGGAAACGTCACTACAGAAACGCGAACGCAGAGCGCGAAGCCTCAAAGTGTAGCCCTGAACCGGCATGCAGCGGCCCCGTCCGAACCAAGACAAGCGTCAGAAATGCGCACTCGCGCGGACCAGGCGGAGTTCCTGCTCGAAGGAAAGAAAAACTTGCTCCGCTCCGCAACCATGATCGGCAACGTTCACCTCGACCAAACTGGACTGCAACCCATGCAAGGCCAAGCTGGCCGCGTCATTCTCGACTTCGCCAACCAGAACAAGCTTCAGAAAGTTCACGCCCTCGATGGAGTGCGGCTGACCCAGAATGCGGCTGCCGAAAACAAGCCACCGGCAAAAGGTCCGGCATCCGGCCCGCAGGATTTCGAACTCACCGCCCCGATCGTCGACTTCACAGTTGCGCAGGGACACATTTTGAAGTACGCCGTCACCTCCGGCGCGGCCCAGATTACGATTGCGCAAGCGCAACCAACCAGCCAACGCTCATCGCAATCTACGACGCCACAGCGCACCATTGTGACTGCAGGCAAGTTCGAAGCTCAGTTCGCGTCCTCCGACGGGCAAAACCGTCTGGCAAGCGTCCACGGCGCACCGGACGCTCGCATCGTCAGCGCCACTCCAGGCCAGCCCGACCGCGTCAGCACCAGCGACGCCGTCGACGCCGCATTCCTGCCGCAGGGCGGCATCGACTCCATCACTCAGCAAGGCAACCTCACCTATACCGACGGCCTCGAGCCCGAAAAGCGCATGCAAGCCTGGGCAGACTCCGCTCGCTATACCCCTGCGGACCAGATGCTCGTTCTCACTGGAAATCCTCGCGTAGTCAACGGCGGCATGGCCACGACGGCCAATACGATGCGTATCAACCGCGCGACCGGCGATGCTCTGGCCCAAGACGACGTCAAGAGCACTTACAGCGAACTGAAGGAGCAACCGGATGGCGCTCTTCTGGCTTCTTCCTCGCCGATTCATGTCACCGCTCGCAGCATGACTGCCCACAACAATCCCGGCACAGCCCTTTACACCGGGAATGCCCGTCTCTGGCAGGACGCCAACATCATCGAGGCCCCCACGATCCAGTTCGACCGAGAACGCCGATCCGTCACCGCCCAGGGCACGCCAAGCCAGCCCGTAAAAACGATTCTGGTTCAGGGTGAGAAAGTTCAGGCCGAAAAGACCTCGCACGACGCGAGCCTCGAAAAAACTGCAAAACCTGCAGATACAATCCGAAAAGGAGTGAGCAATAGTGCTTCGCCGTCCCGATTGACTCCAATTTCAATTACAGCGCCAAAGCTCACATACGCCGATTCCGAGCGCCGAATCCACTATGAAGGCAGCGTCGACGTTAAGGGTTCCGAGTTTACCGCCTCCGCCAAGACCGTCGACGCGTATCTGTTGCCCCGCAGTCAAACCTCAAACAGTCATGGGTTTGCGGGTCCCGGACAACTTGATCGCATGGTCGCCCAAGACGACGTTGTGATCCAACAACCAAAGCGCCGGGCGGAAGGACAGAAGCTGGTTTACACTGCTTCCGACGACAAGTTCGTCCTCACCGGCGGACCGCCCAGCATTTTTGATGCCGAACAAGGCAGGATTACCGGGGTTTCGTTGACTTTCTTTAGACGCGATGATAGGGTGCTCGTAGAAGGCGGGGCAAGCGCTCCTGTGGTAACTCAGACGCGAGTGGCACGATAAATGCGTACTCTGGCCACCGAAGAAATTGGCAAATCGTATCGTGGTCGCCGCGTTGTAAATGGTGTCAGCCTGACGGTCGAGCAGGGCGAAGTGGTTGGACTTCTTGGCCCTAACGGCGCAGGCAAGACCACCACGTTTTACGCAATTGTTGGCCTGATCCCTCCCGATACTGGCCGAGTGTTGTACGACGGTCAGGACATCACCGACGTTCCGATGTATTTAAGGGCCCGTCAGTATGGCATTAGTTATCTCCCGCAAGAAGCTTCGGTCTTTCGCAAACTGACGGTAGAAGAGAACATCCTCGCGGTCTTGGAGGCTCAGCCGATGTCCTGGCACGAGCGCCGGGAGAAGATGGAAAAGTTTATTGACGAGTTGGGACTTGAGCACATCCGCCAGAACCGCGGATATGCCCTGTCTGGAGGAGAGCGCCGGCGCGTGGAAATTGCCCGTTGCCTGTGCATCAATCCCACTTTCATTTTGCTGGACGAACCGTTTTCAGGAATTGATCCCATTGCTGTACTCGACTTGCAGAAGATCATCAGCAGCTTGCGCGCGAGCGGCATAGGAGTCCTGATCACGGATCACAACGTGCGCGAAACGCTTTCGGTGACCGACCGGGCCTATATCATCGACGACGGCAGAATCTTCCGTCATGGCCAGCCGGGACAGTTAGCAGGCGATCCGGAAGTGCGCCGCGTGTACTTGGGCGAGACCTTCTCGCTAGTGTGAGCAAAGAGGGTTTCAAAGTTTCAGGTTTCAGAGTTTCACGCAAACTCGCGAGACTCGAAACTTGAAACGCGAAACTTGAAACTATGGTGTTGCTACAGCACAAACTCAGCGTAAAGCTCTCGCAGCGCCAGATCCTTACCCCGGGCCTGGTGCAAATGGTTTCCGTCCTCGCGCTCAACAAGCTTGAGCTCAAGGACATGATCAACGCTGAGATGGTCGAGAACCCGGTTCTCGAGGAACTGGAAGATTCCGTTCCGTTGCTCGACGAAGTTGGCAAGAAGGAAGAAGACAGCGAGCGGGCCGCCGCCGCCAGTAACGAAGAAAACCCCCTCTCCGCCGTCGAAAAGAAAGATCCGTTCGAAGAGATCGATTTCGGTTCGTTTTTTCAGGATTATCTCGACCCCGGCTACCGTACTCACAGCGAGATGGAGGACATCGAGCGTCCGTCGTTCGAGAATTTTCTCTCCAAGCCGACCAATCTCACTGACCACTTGGCCTGGCAGTTGGGCGCGCTTAGCCTTCGCCGCGAAGTCCGCGAAGCTGCTGACTTGATCATCGGCAATTTGAACGAAGACGGATATCTGATCGCCAGCGACGACGAGTTGCTCGGCGTCGCCCCGCCGGCCTCGCCCGAAGCCGACGCCGCAACCGCGAAGAATATTGTCAGCGAGGCGCAGGCGCTGGGCATATCCGAGAACGTGGCCTCGGAAGATTCGATTTCGGAAAACGTGGCCGAAGGCGCGACGTCTATAACTGAAGATGACGCCCAAGCCGTCGATTTGCTCGGCGATGTTCCGCTCACCGACGAAGCCAGCTCTTTAGACCTTGCCGGAATCGCGTCCGCCGAAGCAGAATCGCCCGCGCTC
>CAZILJ010000382.1:0-3154 GCA_964539915.1 uncultured Acidobacteriaceae bacterium
CTCGGCCGCTACGACGAGGCCCTGGCTCTCGCGTCCAAGTACGAACCTATTCTCTCCCAAGATAAAGATCTTCCGCTGATCGTCGGGAATGTGCATGCCCACAACGGCGATCGCGCCACAGCCGTGAAAGACTACACTCGAGCGCTCGAACTCGACCCGAAAATGGCTACCGGCTATGTGGATCGCGGTTTCGTGTTGAATGATCTTCGTGAGCCGACTCAGGCCGCCAAAGATTTTCAGACCGCGCTCCAATTGGATCCACGTTATGGCGAGGCTCACCTCGGGCTCGGTTACGCCAGCCTGCAACTGCATCGTCCACGACCGGCCCTCAAACAGTTGGAAGTTGCTGAGAAATTGTTAGGTAAGTCTCACGCATTACATCTGGCGCGCGCCGAAGCATTTCGCCAGCAGCAAGACTACGTGCACGCCGCGGGGGAATATCGCACGGCGTTGACAGAAACGCCAGACGACGCGGTCACGCAACTAGCGTATGCCGACGTTTTATACCGCATGCGCAAATACACCGAGGCGATCGCCGCGCTGAATGCAGCCTTGAAAATCGCGCCGTCAGACGCCGCGATTTACGCCTTGATGGCGCAGGTGCATGCCAAACAGGGAGATCGCGGCCAGACGATCGATGACATCGAGTCGGCGGAGCGATTGGGCGGCGACAGAGTGGAAATTCTCACGTCGACCGGAGCCGCCCTGCTCACTCTCGGCGACCGCAACGGCGCGATGCAGCGCTTCTCGCGTGCGCTCGATGTGCCGGGAGGAGATCGCATCGGCGTCCGCCTGGCGATTGCTGAAATCTTCTTGCGACGAGGGCAGGGGGATGAGGCTCGTCGCCAGATCGCGCTGGGTTTCGCCGAAGCGCGTCTCGATACGAGTTCACCGGTTACGGCGGAAGATCTATCGCAGACAGCTGGCCTGTTCCTGGCGATGCACGACTTCGACCTAGCCGAGTCTTATTTCGATAAGGCGAAAATGGCGGGCGCCAACAATCGGAACATTGCCATCGGTCTGACCAACACTTACCTGGCCGAAGGGAACACTCGCAAGGCGGAAGCAGCTTTGGCGAGTGCTGGCTCAGCCAATGATTACCGCGACGACTACGATTACATGATGGCGTCGGCGAATCTGTCCCGCCAGCGGCAGGACCCGCTGCACGCGCTTTCCTCTTTCGCCCAGGCAAGCACCGTGGCTGGCTCGCAAGATCATGGCGTCGCCGAGACTTTGCAGTACGCGACTGCCGACGAACAAGGTCGCCAGATTAACGATAAAGTGAGCTTCGCTCCCGAAGCTTCTTTCGCACCATCACTGGAAGACATCAACGTTTACACGCTGGACGCGAAGATCCTCAAAATCATTAACCCTGCGCAGCTGCCGCCACCACGCCACTCCTTTCAGAGCATGGCGGAGTCTCACTACAGAGTGAAGCTGGGGAACTTGCCGGCGATAACGGGCTTCGTGGGTCAGTCGATGACCGCTGGCCGGTTGCTGTATCCGAGCGTCGGCGTGGTCCAGGACCGCAACACCTACGACACGATTTTCAACGGCGGAATGACGCCGGTTCTGCGTTTCGGAACCAACTCAGTCACATTCAATGGCGGCCTGCAGTTTACGGTCCGTCGGGATACGATTTCGCCTGTGTTCATGAGTCAGAATCTGTTCCGGCAATTTCTTTACGTTTCCACAAGCTCTTTCTTCAACTGGATTTCGTTTACCGGCAGCGCAGTGCGCGAGGCTGGCCCGTTCACGGATCAGAACCTTCATTCCCGCGATGCCGCCGCCAACATTGAATTCACAGTCGGCCGGCCCTGGGGCAGTACTTCGCTCATCACCGGTTACTCGGCGCGCGATCTGCTGTTTCGTCCCTTTGTGGAGGAGTACTTCAATACCTCAAGCTATGTGGGCCTGCAACACAAATTCGGCAACCGCCTCACCGCCGCCGTGCTCGCCGAGGACCTGCGCTCGTGGCGTGTGCAGAACACGCAGTTCGCGATCGCTCAAGCCTTCTTGCCCGGAGGCCGATTCGACTTCCGCGCAAGCCCGCGCTGGAGCTTTCAAGGCTCGTTCCTTCTTTCCCGAGGGTCCGGATTTCATGCTTACGACAACGCCCAGAGCGAATTCGTGTTGTCGTATGTGCGGCCTGTACACGGAAGTTTGAAGGACGGTGTGGGCGAGGTTCCAGTGTCCTATCCGATGCGTTTCTCGATCGGCGTCCAGCAGCAGACGTTCTATAACTTCACCGGGTCTGGCAAGACCACCACGGTGCTCCCGATTGTGCACTTCACGTTGTTCTAGGTTGCGTTGGCTCCTCCATGACTCTCACAGAAAAGACGCCCATCGATGATGCTTCGCCCAGCCTAGCGGTCGGCAGCGCTCGGACGCAGGCCAAGAAGATGCGGCAGAAGCTTCTCGGCGGCAGCCTGACACTGCTGGCGGGCTCGGGCCTGGTGGGAGTCACCAATCTTGTTTACAACGTAGTTACCGCCCGGATGCTCGGGCCCACCGGGTTCGCGCACGCCACCGCCGTCTATACCCTGCTGATGCTGGCGTCGGCGATCACCCTCTCCTTTCAGGTCGTGTGCGCGAAGTATGTCGCTAGTCATGAGACCGCAGAAGAAAAGAACGCAATTTTTGCGGCATTGCATTTCCGGGCGTGGATCGCGGGAATCGCGCTCGGCTTGAGTTTGTTTATCTTCAATCGGGCCATCACTTCCTACCTGAATCTGCCCGATCCAACTCTGCTCTCCTTACTCGCTTTCGGAACTGCTTTCTACATTCCGCTGGGAGTGCGTCGTGGATACGTCCAGGGCGTCCACGCATTCAGTTCGCTGGCGATCAACTTCATGCTGGAAGGAGTGGTCCGGCTCGGCGGAGCGTATCTGCTGATGTGGCTCGGCTTGGGCGTGCGAGGGGCGGTGCTGGCCAGCGTAATCGCCGTCATCGCATCGTATTTTTTGGCAAGACCCAGCCCCGGTTGGAGAGCCCTCAGCGTCCATGGCATTCCAATCGCCTTCGGGGAAGGTGTCCAGGCGATCGTGTTCTTCTCCGGCCAAGTGGTTATCAACAATTTCGATATCGTACTGGTCAAGCATTTCTTTGTACCCGAACAAGCGGGAATCTATGCAGCCGTCTCGCTGGTCGGCCG
>CAZILJ010000383.1:0-5735 GCA_964539915.1 uncultured Acidobacteriaceae bacterium
CGGCAAGCTGAAACAAATGTTGGCCGTCGAAGGCTGTTCCCGCGTGCGCGACCATATCGATCGCGCGCACCGTCTCGCCGCTCGCCGGATCCAAGGCATTGAGCTTGTCTCCAGACGCAAACCAGACATGCCGACCGTCAAAGGTGAGCCCGTGCACGTGGTTGACGCCCGGAAAGGGTCCATACTCACGAACGATTTCAGCCGTTGATCGATTCATTCTTTACCCTATTCACTGAAGGTGGGAAGTAACAAGGTCGTCATGACCGGCATGGGCGGAGTCATCCAACGACAAGCTCGCCCGCGACCAAATGATTGCACTTTGCCGCCTGTCGCAAGCGAGTCAAGTGCCCGCTGCACGGTGCGCTGGCTGGCTCCAAGCGCAAGCGCCAGGGCCGAACTCGACCACGACTCACCGTCGGCGAGGAAGGCGAGCACATCCGCATGTTCCTCTTCCATTGGCCGCGCCAGTACGACGACGCGTTCAGCGCGCGGCGCCAGTGCAAACCCAAGCTTCGTTGCGCTGATGCCGGCTAGGGGCCGAAGCGCTTTACGGAGACGTCCGATTTCCACTCGCAAGCGCGCGCGATGCGATTCATCCGTGAACCTTGCACCGAATGCCCGCGCCAGCAGCACATCTCTCGGCACGTCTCCAGGCCACGCTTCTCCCAGTGCGCGTGCGAGCGCGAATAACACCGGTCGTCTTGCAAGTGAAACAACCGTGCTCGGGTTGCGCACGGCATGGCGACACGCGTCCACGACGAGCGCTTTCGAAGCCAGCAAAGCTTCAACTTCGTTGAGCAGAAGGAGCCGCTCTCCGCCACGCGCAATCAGGCGTGCCGCAGGCGTGTTCAACATGCGGGATGCGCTTTCGACCTCTGCCGTGAGCGCAGGGATACGTGCCTCGCGTGAGTTGCTCTCAGCAAGCGAAAGCGCGTCTCGCGCTTCTTTCGTGCGCAGGCGCCGCATGGCGATTCCGGCAACCACGAGCGCGTGCACAGTCCTCCAGGCGGGCGGGAACGGACTCGGATCCAGGTCGGCAAGCATGCGTTCGGCCGCATCCAGATGTCCGATCAGGACCAGGCGCCGGACCTCAAGGTATCGCGCGTACGCCGCGTTTGAGCGGTCGCCGTGGGCTTCGAGGGTTGCACGCGCGGCGTCGAGCGTTTTCGGTGGCCAGCCGAGGTCTCGCGAGGCGAGGGCGATCTCGGCCTCGGCGACGATGCACCTCGCGCGCGCGACGGTTTCTTTCGCACTGAATGCGCGCGTGGCACGTCGCAGGAGTTCCTTCGCTCGCGCGAAATCGCCGAGCTGCGCCATCGCGATACCGCGAAGCGCAAGCGCTGGCGCATCGTCGCGGAGCGCAACCCGCTTCAGGGCTCCGAGGGGGTCACCCGCCGCGAGCGCACGTGCTGCAGCCGTGATTAGAGAGTCCATCCGAATCCCGCCACACTTGTCACTCCCACTTCTTCGATGCCCCACGCTAAATATAGCGCATGACAACCAAACACCAAGTCAGAGCGAGAAAGCAGCGAGAGGAGAAAAGCACAATGACGACACACAAGACCGGAACACGCGAACAGTGGTTGACAGCCCGGCTCGAACTGCTGAAAGCGGAAAAGGAACTCACGCAGCGCAGCGACGAACTGGTGCTGCAGCGGCAGGAGCTGCCGTGGGTCCCAGTCAACAAAGGATATCGCTTTGAAACCGGCGAGGGGAGCGCCTCGCTGGCAGACCTCTTCCAAGGGCGGTCGCAACTGCTCGTCTACCACTTCATGTTCGGCCCCGACTACGCCGCCGGGTGCCCATCGTGCTCGTCGATCGCAGATGGCTTCAACGGAATCGCCGTGCACCTGGCCAACCATGACGTGATGCTCTGGGCGGTGTCACGCGCCCCGTTCGCGAAGCTGCAGGCATACAAGCAGCGGATGGCATGGACGTTCCCCTGGGCGTCGTCTGTCGGCGGCGATTTCAACTTCGACTTTAACGTGTCGTTCACGGAGGAGGAACAGCGCGAGAAAGGTATTGAGTACAACTATCGCCGCGAGAAAGTCTTTCACGGGCGGCTGAACCAGGGGGACGGCGGCCAGACAGCCGAGAGCCACGCTACGATGTGCGGAACTGACGAGCCCACGTATCGACGCGAGAGGCCGGGCGTGAGCTCATTCGTGCTCGAAGACGGCGTTGTCTATCACACCTACGCCGCCTACGCACGCGGAGTGGACGGGTTGTGGGGAATGTATCAGTGGCTCGATCGCGCTCCCAAAGGGCGCAACGAGACCGGTGCCTGGTGGAAGCGCCACGACGAGTACGGCAAGTGATGTTGTGGTTGTAGCGATGCGATTATGGCACAGGAGGTAGCGGGTCATGGCTTCCGAGCGATCTTCACGGCAAACGTTTCTCGGCGTCTCAGCGCTGCTCTTCGTAGCGAGCGCAGCGCTGACGACCGCCTGGTGCGCGTCCATGTCGACGATGTGCCAGATGCCGATGCCAGGCGGCTGGACGATGTCGATGGCGTGGATGCCGATGCCTGGACAGACATGGCTGGGCTCCGCGGCATCATTCGTTGGCATGTGGTTCGTGATGATGGTGGCGATGATGCTGCCGTCGTTGGTGCCCACACTGTTTCGCTATCGCCAGGCCGTTGGCAGGGCAGGTGAAATGCGCCTGAGCGGGCTGACCGCGCTAGTCGGCATCGGGTACTTCTTCGTCTGGACTGTGTTCGGAATTGTTGTTTTCCCACTGGGCGCGGCCCTTGCCGAGATCGTAATGCAACGGTCGAAGCTGGCGAGAGTTGTTCCGATCGCGGTCAGTGTTGTCGTCGTGATGGCTGGCGCGCTCCAATTCAGCGCGTGGAAGGCCCATCACCTTGCCTGCTGCCGGGAGATGCCGGGGCACCGCTGCATGCTTCCGGCGGATGCCGGCACGGCTTGGCGAGATGGGCTGCGCCTCGGCCTTCGCTGCATCTGCACGTGTGCTGGTCTGACGGCGATCCTCCTCGTCATCGGGATCATGGATCTGCGGGTGATGGCTCTTGTAACGGCGGCAATCACTGCCGAACGCCTCGCACCAAAGGGCGAGCGCGTGGCGCGAGCCATCGGGATTGTCGTGGTCGGAGTAGGGCTGCTTTTGATTGCGAGGGCAGCAGCCGGGCTCGAATAGCGCACCCCATTGTGCACATTGTTTGGAATGGTGCCGGTGGTTCGAGTAGGTACACACATGTTCCCAATTGCGCCTGGAGAGCAAGAATTGGCATGCTGTGACGGTGCCGACGACGAAACAAAGGCGTGAGAGGCAAATAAGAGCGGATATTTCGCAGAGACGTTTTCGCAGAAGGAAGAGCGGCATGAATACGACACAAAGGTCAAGAATGGCCTCGTCCATCTTCGTCGGCAGATGGACCCCCAAGGTTTTGTTTTCGCTCGAAGAAAGTCCCTATCGGCACCTGCAGTTGCGGCGACGACTGGGTAGCGTCTCGCAACGAATGCTCACTAGGACGCTTCGCAATCTCGAATCCGCAAGCTTAATCGCCGGGCGCGTGACGCAATCGATAGCCATTGCTGTCGAGTACTCGTTGACGCAACCGGGAAAGACAATCATCGCTCCACTCGGGGGCATGCGCCGCTGGGCAAAGCGCTACCTGCAAGAACCTGAGCTCCGAAGTGCGACTTCGGGAAACCGAAAAAGGGTAAAAATTCGTCGTGGGGACGTATCCCTCCGGCAAGAAGCACCAGACCGAAAGGATGACCAATATGAACATCGAAAATAAGACAATCCTGATCACCGGCGCGAACCGGGGCATCGGACGGGCGCTAGTTGAGGAAGCGTTAAGGAGAGGCGTGAAGCGGGTGTACGCCGCAACTCGACAGACTTTGGTCCACTCCGATGAGCGCGTTACGCCCGTCACCCTGGACGTCACCAACCCGCAACAGATTCAGAGAGCTGTCGAGAACGTCGGATCCCTCGATATCCTCATCAACAATGCAGGCGTAACTTTGTTTGATGACCTGAGCGATCGTGCCGCAATCGAAAGGCTCCTCGCCGTCAACCTCTTCGGCACCTATGGCGTGACCCAGGCCTTCCTGCCGTTGTTGACCGTTTCTCGCGGAGCCATCGTCAACATTCTGTCGATGGCGGGTTTGGCCGCGGTGCCTTTCAGTCCCGCGTACTCGATCTCGAAGGCGGCCGCATTCTCCCTGACGCAATCGCTGCGCGCGCTTTGGGCCGGACGGGGTGTGAAGGTTCATGCCGTCCTCGCTGGTCCCGTGGACACCGACATGTCCCGAGACCTCCAAATACCGAAGGCCTCTCCGGAATCAGTAGGGCGAAGCATCCTCGATGGAATTGAAAACGGTGAGGAGGACATTTTCCCCGATCCCATGTCGCAGTCCGTCGCGGAGGGATGGCGGAACGGTGCGCCCAAGGCGTTAGAGCGCCAGTTCGCAGCTTTCGTGCCCGGCGCGGTCGAATAAGAAGTTCAGAGGAGACACATGTGTGCCCAGCATGCATCAGAAGCACAGCCGTGATGGTCGCCGGAACCGGATGCACGGGAGGAATTCTGGCGGTGGCATCGGCAAGTTCAGAAAAGTTTTCAGAGCGAGTAGCCTCGGTCTGTTTCAGAAAGAAAAGGAGAAATGATATGACAACAAGCAAAGAGAGAGACATGGAGCAGCTGAAAGGGAATCTTCCAAGAAACACACCCCCGATCGTGTCGCCGCAGGAGTGGGAGGCTGCGCGCCAGCAGCTTCTCGTGAAGGAGAAGGCATTGACCCGCTCCCGCGATGCGCTGGCCGCCGAGCGTCGACGGATGCCGTGGATGGCGGTGGAGAAGAAGTACGAGTTTGATGGACCAAAGGGCAAGGTCAGCCTGCTCGACCTGTTCGAGGGCCGCCCTCAGTTGATCTTCTACCGCGCCTTCTTCGAGCCCGGAGTGTTCGGCTGGCCGGAGCATGCCTGCAGAGGCTGTTCGCTGGGGGCGGACCAGGTCTCCCACCTCGCCCACCTGAACGCACGCGACACGACCCTCGTGTATGCCTCGCGTGCGCCGCAGGCGGATGTCGGGCGGCTGAAAGCGCGGATGGGCTGGGAAAAAATCCCCTGGTACACCATGACCGACAGCTTCGACGCGGACTTCGGCGTCGATGAGTGGCACGGCCACAACGTGTTCTTCCGCGACGGCGACAAGGTGTTCCGCACATACTTCATCAACGGCCGCGGCGACGAGTCGATGGGGACCATCTGGAGCTATCTCGACCTGACGCCGCTCGGCCGTCAAGAGACTTGGGAGGATTCGCCAGAGGGTTACCCGCAGTCCTCGCCGTACAAATGGTGGAACTGGCACGACAACTACGACGCTGAGCCCTCGCATGACCCAAAGTGGGCAAAGGTGTCCGACGCTGGAATAGTCGCAATCCGAAAGCGCAGCGAAGAGGAGAAAGCGAGCTAAAGAGGGCGACCACTTCGTCGCCTTCGAGCAGCCGGCTCTTTTCACACGGGATCTGCGCGTGCGTTCCTACAGGGTGCGCGGAGCATAGCAGGGATGAGATCTTGACGGACTGTGCTCCGTCCACCCCGCGGAAAGAAAAGACGATGACGAAGCATATGACGGGAGACAGTGAGGTCGAACGCGATCTCAGGAAAGAAACAGCGCCCCAGGCACTTACGGAGAGAACGATGACAGACTTCATGAGGGACAACCTTGGAGCGCCTAAGATAGTCGATTGGCGAACTTTCCAGGT
>CAZILJ010000384.1:0-2528 GCA_964539915.1 uncultured Acidobacteriaceae bacterium
ACACCGATGTATACGTGAAGACTCGGCAACAGGAATTCAATTATCCGCAGGGTCAAACCAACAACCTGACGTCCTACGAGGGCAACGGCGGCATTCCCCTCGGCGGATTGCTGCGCCGCATCCTTATCGCGTTCGACCAAGGTGACCTCACAAAACTGCCGTTCAGCGATGATATCAATGCGCAGAGTCGGCTGTTGATGCGCCGAAACGTGCGCGATCGTGCGGCGGCGTTGGCGCCATTCCTTACTTATGAATCGGATCCGTACATCGTAGTCGGCGACGACGGACGGCTGTCATGGATGATGGATGCATTTACGACCTCAGACAGCTATCCGTACTCTAGCCACTATCCTCTCAACGGCAATCCCGTCAATTACATGCGGAACAGCGTGAAGGTGGTCATCGACGCCTACGATGGGACCACGACGTTCTACGTGTTTGACCCGCAGGACCCGATCATTGAGGCGTATCGCCAGATATTTCCCTCCCTGTTTAAGGATGCGTCGGCCATGCCGGCGGTGCTGCGCAAACACGTGCGTTATCCCGAGTTGCTGCTCAAGATGCAGGCCGCCGTCTACGGCCTGTATCACATGACCGACCCGGCGGTGTTCTATAACCGCGAGGATCTGTGGACAGTCGCTTCCGAAGTCGGCTTGAGCGCGTCCGGCGAGCAGAAGACGCAGGGGATGGAACCGAACTTCGTGCTGATGAAATTGCCGGGGGAAACCGCCGTTGAGTTCGTGGAGATTCTGCCTTTCACCCCGGCCAACCGGAACAATCTGATTGGCTGGATCGCGGGGCGCAGCGATGGCGCACAGTACGGAACGTCAGTCGTCTACGACTTTCCTAAAACGAAGCTGGTCGACGGCCCATTGCAGATCGAAGCGCGAATCGACCAGAACGCGCAGCTCTCGGGCCAATTGACGCTGTGGAATCAGCAAGGCTCCCACGTGCGGCGTGGGACTCTGCTGGTGATTCCATGCGGGCGCGCACTGCTGTATGCGGAGCCGATCTACCTGCAAGCGGAACGAAGCCCGATGCCAGAGCTGCGTCTGGTAGTGCTCGCGTTGCAAGACCGGCTCGCATATGGACCAACCTTCGAGTCGGCGATGAAGTCCCTATTTGGCGGCGAGACCTCGTCGTTGAGCGCCGCAGTTGTCCCCGTTGAACCTGGACGAAGTACCGGCACATCCGCTGCCAACCCTGGTACGGATTTGAACACGCTCATTACTGGAGCCGCCAGAGACCTCGCTGACTATCAGCGGCTGACAGCGGAAGGCAAGCTCGGCGAAGCTGGACAGAAGCTTGAACAGCTCAAGCAAAAGCTTGAGCAGCTGAACGCACGGCAAAAATGATTGCGAGTTCCGGGCGGCTGCCTCGCGCTGGTGGAACAAGATCTTGACAGACCTCTGGCAATTCGAATCGCACAGATTATGGTTGTATTTCTGTGACGTCCGGGCGGACAGTCGCAGTTCAGCCGAACCCTCGAACCCGCGAGAGTCGGCCGCTGGGTGATCTGCTTGGCTGGCTTCCTGACCACCCACGGCGCGAACTCTCGGTCGAAGAACTTGCTCGCCGCGCGGCCATGAGCCCGCGCAACCGCGCTCGCTTATTCAGGCAGGAACTCGGCAAAATTCCCGGGAAGCGCATCGAGGATCTCCGCCTGGAAGCGGCGCGACGTCAGCCGGAATCGACGTCACGAACCGTGGAGCAAATCAAATCGCTGAGGTGTTCGGCCCCGAACATACATTCCCGCGAATGGACAGTAGATTCCGCAAGCCGCTAAGACTTCGCCCTGCAGCCAAGCCGTATCAATGACTTAACCATTCTTCGGCCGGTCTCCAAATTGCATGCACTTTAGCGGAGGTGCTCTCGTGAAGATCCTCGAAGGGGTATGGCAGGACCTGAGCTGCGGACTTCGCATGCTACGCAAATCTCCCGGCTTTACCGCTGTAGCGGTGCTGACCCTTGCGTTTGGAATTGGCGCGAACAGCGCAATCTTCAGCGTGGTAAATGCGGTGCTGCTGCGGCCACTTCCGTATCGCGATTCCGGACGCCTGTTTATGATGGGCGAACTGACACCGCAGATGGAAATGTCGGTGTCGTATGCAAACTTTCAAGATTGGGAAAAGCAGAACCACGCCTTCGAATCGCTAGGAGCGCGACGGTATAGCGATTTCAGTCTCACTGAGGCGGGCCATCCAGAGCGCATCCGCGGCATGATGGCCTCGGCCGGGTACTGGCCAACGCTTGGGGTCCAGCCCCTGCTGGGGCGCGTATTTAACGGGGCTGACGAGCGGACAGGAGGGCCGTCGGTCGCGGTGATCAGCTATGGGCTGTGGAAACAACGCTTCGACCTAAATGCCGGAGTTCTCGGCAAGACTCTACTACTGGACAACCAGAGTTACGCGATCGTGGGCGTGCTGCCACAGAACTTTTCGCCGGGATCCACCGCACAGGTATACGTGCCGCTGACAATCCTCATGGGCGATCTGAAGACCCGCGACAACCATCCCGGGATTTACGTC
>CAZILJ010000385.1:0-4723 GCA_964539915.1 uncultured Acidobacteriaceae bacterium
GAAGAAACGAGTTCTACGACTAGGCTTTTCAACCTGCACTCAAACTACCAGATCGAAGGCTTCCGTCTGAACGCGTTCTTCGACCGCAACAGTTTGCACTCCAAGTTTCCGGAATTCCTGGCCGGGCAGCAGGCATCGGTGCAGGCTTCCACAGGGAATGACGTGGGATTCGGCGCGCAGCACAGCTTGCCTCTCCACGGACAGTTCTATGCGAACTACAACCGGTCGTCGGCCGACGCGAACTACTTTTCCGATGCGGGGCAGAGTTCGAATACATCGAGTTACATCGATGACATCGTAAACGCGGGCGCCAACTTTCATCCGACGCAGAAGCTCTCGCTGAATGTCACGGAGAATTACACTAGCAATCTGAACGGATACTTGTCGCAGAATCTCGGCACCGGCGGAGCGCCAGTAGAGGGACTCAGTCTTGGATCGGGCGCGCACTCCTCAACCGTGGGCGGCGGAGCCACCTACCAGTTCACTAACTTCCTCTCGGCCTCATCGCAAGCCACCTACTACGACCAGACCTACTTTGGGAAATCCTATACCGGCACGTATGTGAGCGGCACGCTGAACTATGGGAAGCGCTTGCTCGATATGTTTACCTTCTCCGGTTCGGTAATTGATAGCAGCAACGGCCAGGGCACGAACGCGCTGGGATTCGTCGGCAACGTCAATTTCTTTCACAGAATCAAGGGCTGGCAAACATCCGGCTTTTTCAGCTACGCGCAAAACGTGCAATCGCTGCTGGTTACGTATACGACTTCTTATTACAGCTACAGTGCGAACGTGCATCGCCGCCTGCCCGTCGGGTTGCAATGGACCGCGGCCTTCAACGGGACGCGTAGCGGTTTGACCAATTATCAGGGAACGGACAGCAGCAGCGAAGGCTATTCGACGACGTTCGGATCGCGAAAGTTCACTCTGACCGGCAATTACACGCAGTCGACCGGGATTTCGCTGCTGGGGGCGGGCGGGCTGGTCCCAGTTTCTGCGACGCCGGGAATCAACGATTTCATTACCTTCGGGGGCTCTAGTTACGGTGGAGGCGTGTCCGTGACGCCGCTGCGCCGTCTGGTCATCGCCGGGAGCTTCAGTCGCGCGATTAGCAATACGGTGGGGCAGACGATCTCGCACAATAATACGGAAATCTTCAACGCGCAGATGCAGTACCATTTGCGAAGGATCGGACTGCAAGCCGGATACACACGTTTCACGCAAGGCATCAGCGCGGTCGGAGCGCCGGCCAACACCGCCTCGTATTTTGTGGGGATCTCCAGATGGTTCGATTTCTTCTAGAGGAGCGTGGCACAGCAAGTTTTCGATGCGGGCCGACTCTGGCCGCGCTGTCGCTCCTGCTCGTTCTTTTCCTGCCGATTGCAGCCGGAGCGGCGAAACGGCCGAAGGAAACGATCAAGCCATCTGCACCCGATTTGCTGATGGACGGGGGGCGCAAGCTCACATTCGAGCGCAGCTTCAGCCTGGAGCGCGAAGTCAAACCCAAGCGCAGCTTCTGGACCCGGGTGGTCGATCTGGTTGCGGGCCAGCCGGACCTTCATTACCTCGTGAGTCCCTACAGCGTGGTCACCGATTCGCGTGGACGAATTATGGTGAGCGACGTGGCGGCGGCCGGGGTGCACATTTTCGATTTCGAACAACAGAAATACAAGTTCCTGTCCAGGCGCGACACGCGCAAAGATGCCATGCTTACGCCGCAATGCGTGGCCGTCGACGCTCAGGACAATATTTATGTGACCGACTCGCAATCGGGCAAGGTGTTTGTGTTCGACGCGAATGGAAAATACCGGCGGGTGATCGGAAGCCTGAAGGGCGGCGAGGGCTTTTTCAAGCGGCCGACGGGCATTGCAGTGGATTCTGCGGCTCAGCGAATTTACGTCACCGACACGCTGCGCAACAAGATCTTCGTGATGGACATGCAGGGCAGCGTGTTGCAGACGATTGGAAAAACGGGTACCGGCGATGGCGAATTCAACCTTCCGACCGAGTTGCGATTGCACGGCGACGATCTGGCTGTAGTCGATGCCATGAATTTCCGCGTTCAGGTGTTCGACCGATCGGGCACGTTCCGTTACGCCATCGGACAACCCGGGGATGGCACGGGATGGATGTTCCGGCCGAAAGGAATCGGGTTCGATTCCGAGTCGCACCTTTACGTCGTCGACGGACTATGGGGGCTGGTGCAGGTCTTCAACGAGCAAGGACAACTGCTGTATTCCTTTGGCGGGAAGGGAACCGGGGCAGAGCAGTTCCAGTTGCCCACCGGGCTGCAGATCGATGAGCACGATCGCATCTACGTAGTGGATTCGTTCAACCGTCGGGTTCAAGTGTTTCATTATTACGGACTCGCGCAAGCGGCAGACGGGAGGCAACAACCGTGAAGCCACACTTGTCACCGGCCGGTGCGTTCGTCCTCGCTCTGTTCCTCGTCGTTGTGTTGATCGGAACCCAGAGTTTTGGGCAGGTGCAGCCGAATGCGGATGCTTTGGGCATGCACAACTTGTCATTGCCGAGCGGCGCGTCCGTCTATTCCCAGGGGAGCCTGGGATGTACTTTTTGTCACGCCCCGCACAGCGGCTTGGGCGGCAACACGCCGCTGTGGAACCAGAAGCTGTCGCCGAAGTCCTATGTTCCTTACAGCAGTTCGACCGATCCTAACTTAGGGAACACGCAGCCCACGCTGGGAGCAACCAGCAGTCTATGTTTGAGTTGTCACGACGGGACGGTGGCAGTTGGTCAGTCTGCGGCATACGGTCAACTGCCGACGATTGGTTCCATGAACAGCGCGGATTCCTTCGGCACGACACTGACTGGATCGCACCCATTCAGCCTGGTGTTGCCGTTGAAAGACGCATCGAACCTGGTTGCTTCGTTGGCGACGCAGAGCAAGACTGCCGACCCCACGGGAGCCGTCAAGCTGGTTAAAGGCAACATCGAATGCACGAGTTGCCACGATCCGCACGTTCAGAACATCGACAAAATCGCTCAGAACTTTCTGGTGCGCGACAGTTCGAACGCGCAGATGTGCCTGGCGTGTCATGATCCGAACCGGGTAGTGCAGGGACAGATAAATCCGCTGGCCGGATTCACGAACAGCGTCCATCAGACAGCCACCAACCAGGTTTCGCCCGACGCGCATGCGGGTACTTATGCGACTGTTGGCGTGAATGCCTGCACGTCGTGCCATATGTCGCATGATTCCGTGGCTCCGGCAAGGTTGCTGCGGCCGGCGTCGCCGGCGGCTCCCGCGTATGATCCGGTGACCCAAAACTGCATGACTTGCCACGGCGGCGGGACCTATTTGTCGCCGGCGATCTCGAACATCATGGCGGAGGTGGCGAAGGGCAGCCATCCCTTGCCTTCGGGCAACAACTTCCACGATGCTGCCGAAGTGCCGCTGCTGAACAATAATCGGCACGCGAGTTGCGTGGATTGCCACAGCGCGCACGGGTCGAACCCGGAATTGCAATTCTCCGCGGCTCCCGGTATCCGCCCACCACAGGCTGGTGCGATTGGCGTCAGCGCTCTCGATGGCATAACGCCGATCATCCCGGCAGTCAACCAATACGAAACCTGCCTGCGATGTCATGGAACCAGCACGGGCAAGCAGAGGCTCGTTATTTACGGGTACGCACCCATACGTGTGGTTTCGGCTCCGGACTCGCTGAACCTGATTCCGGAACTCGCGTCCACGGCCACGTCGAGCCATCCAGTAACCCATCCTCGATCGAGCGTGCTGCCGCAACCGAGCCTGCTGGTGAATATGCTGGATGAGAAGGGACTGGCTTCGGCGCGGCTGGTTGGCACTCAAATCTTCTGCACCGATTGCCATAACAGCGACGACAATCGTGAGTTCGGCGGCGCCGGACCGAATGGTCCGCATGGCTCGATCCACTCGCACATTCTCGAGCGCAACTATCAATTCAACCAGGCGGCGGTTCCGGGCGGACCGGTCACGAATCTGTTTCCTAATCCCGATACAAGTGCCGCAGGGCCCTTCTCGATGTGTGCGAAGTGCCACGATCTGTCCCAGATCTTTGCCAACACCAGCTTCTCGCAGCATAATCTGCATTCTGTTCAGTATGGGTTCAGCTGTTCGGTTTGCCACGCTGCGCACGGCATTGGGGCCACCTCTCCGACCGTCACCGGGGAGCGGTTAGTGAATTTCGACGCCAATGTTGTCGGACCGAACGGCGTCGCTCCTATGGCTTATAACCGTAGCAAGAATACGTGTACGCTCACGTGCCATTCCGCCGCTCACAATGCGGATGGCACGGTTACTTCGGCTTTCATGAAGACCAAAGGGATCCACAAGTAAGCCCATTCAGACGCGTATCTGCGCCCGTACTTCGTTTTTCCGCGGCATAAGGTTTTTCCGCTTCCAAGGGGGATAACGGCATGCTCGGGGACCGGCAGGGCTGGATGATTGAAGAACTGATGCCGCGGTTAGGCCCACGGGATCAGATCGGGGTCCAGCCCTGTATCGCGTATCTGGCGAACCTGTCTCGCGAACATGTTTCGCGAATACAGAGAACAGGCAGCATGCCTAGGGCGATCGAAACAACGCCTGCAAAGAACGAGCGTCCGAGTCCTGGCAGACGATATTGGCCGCAAATCGCCACGGCGGTAATTCCAGTGGCGGGACTATCGCGGCAACCATTCAGCAGAAGATCATGACCCTCTCCGCCGAGGAGTTCATTCG
>CAZILJ010000386.1:0-1879 GCA_964539915.1 uncultured Acidobacteriaceae bacterium
GTGCCGCCAGTGCGTTTCATGACGGCATTCTGATGGTCCACGCCGTGTCGCGATTGGACATCGCGGCAGATGGATACCGGCAAGATCCCTACTTCTACTACCTCACCGGCCTCGAGAACACGGTTGGCGCGCTGTTGGCGATAGACGGCAAGTCGGGAGAATCATGGCTTTTTCTCCCCGACCATCCTCCGTATCAGAAAAGGGGATTGCAGCCCGAGGTGCTACCAGGGGTGGATGCCGCCAAGCGTCTGGGGATCGATCATGTGGTGGACTGGTCTGAACTCGATGGGCTTCTGTCGCGGCAGGCCAGCCCGGGCGCCCGCATTTACTACGCCGCTGATGTTGCTGAATATCCCGAATTGCCGGCCAATCTGCTGAGTGCGAAGGCTCCCGAAGCTCCGCTGTGGATACAAGGGATTCTGCACAAATACCCTGCATTCGAGGTGAAGGAAGTCATGGGCGATGTGAATGCGCTGATGTTCGTGCAGGATGCGGGTGAATTGGACGCGCTTCGTGCGGCGGCGAAAACCACGGTGACTGCTCTGCTGGCGGGCATGCATGCAATTCGTCCTGGAGTGCAGCAGCGATTCGTGGAGTCAGTGGTGGAGAGCGCGTGCTGGAAGGCGGGAGCGCACGGGACCGATTTCTGGCCTTGGTCAATGTCCGGCGAAAACGCCGTGTTCCCGCGACCATTCTTTTCTCTCGCTCTTTACGATCATCTCAATAAGGAGATGCGAGACGGAGAATTGGTCCGCCTTGACGTGGGGTGCGAGTGGCAGCATTACCAGGGAGACCTGGGTCGCACGGTGCCGGTCTCAGGCCATTACAGCGACGACCAGGGGGAAACCTGGAATATTTTTGTGGACGCCTATCACGCCGGTGCGGCAGCTCTGCGGGCCGGAGTCACGGTCGATCAAGTTTACGAGATATGGCGCGCTGAACTGCTGCGACACCGCGCGGCCGCGAAGAGCGCTCTCGCGCAGCACGCCATCGATTCGTGGTCAAAGCGTGAGAATGTGCCCTTCTGGCAAATCCATACCACGAACCTGCTCGCAGCCCGGCCTCCGGCAATGCTACCCGCGGGAATGACGGTAAATTTTGAGCCCATCGCGTCGGTCGATGGTCAGGGCTTTTTTCTCGAGGACATGTTCTTGATCACAAGAGACGGCGCGGAATTGTTGACGCCGGGAGTGCCTTACTCCGCCGAACAGATTGAGGAGGAGATGCGATAGGAGCGGGCTGACTGTCCCCCTATCCCGATTTCCAGGTCCCGAAATCGAAATCGTGTTGTCCATCGTGGAGGGTGGCGGGTTTCGCCCCAGCGCTAACCGCGGCCGGCACCCAGCAGTGTGCCCTTTATTTCATCCCGTCCAGAATTGAGCCCACGATGCCTCCGACGACGCCTCCCTGCACCGCTTCCTTAGTGCTGCGTGGGCATGTACTCCATGAGCTCGTGCGCCAGTTTGGAAATGGCAGCGTTTGCAGCCAGATTCCCCCGGCCCGGTGAGGGATGCGAGAAAGATTCCGTCACCGCCAAAAATCATGTTCTTGATTCCCGGCACGGTTGGAAAGGAAACGCCCGCCTGGAACGCGCCTATCCAGAGGATTTCAGGGCGAGGCGGTCGCCGACGGCGAATGTGTCGGCCGATGTGATTGCGCGCGCGATGGAAACGGGCTACCTGAACAAAGACGATGGGTGGGAGATCGTCTTCGAGACGGGCGCGTTGATGCAGGGCCTCATCATGCTTTACCTGGGAGGACGCATGGCGATGTCGCCTTCGGAGTTCCAGGCCTTCTGCCATAGATCATTTGGTATGTATTTGAATGGCATTCTCACTTCGTTACCGACGGCTAGTGGAAGCAGTGCTCGCAGTCGTCG
>CAZILJ010000387.1:0-2115 GCA_964539915.1 uncultured Acidobacteriaceae bacterium
CGGGCTTTTGCGACGCTCAGGGCTGGGATTTCCTAGTCCCCCAAGCCAGACCGCGGGACCGAATGGCTATCCAAAGCTGGCCAAAATGAAAACGACCACTCACGTCCTGTTCTTCACGCAGCCCGGCTGCCTCTCCTGCGAACTCATGAGAATGTTTCTTGAGGCCAAAGAAATCGTGTTCGAGGAACGCGACATCACCATGGATTTGGAAGCCCGGCGAGCCATGACGGAACAATACGAAAGCGCCGAAACTCCAACTCTGGTCATTTTCTTTGGCGAACGAGAGGAAGTCGTTGTCGGCTTTGATCCCGTCCGTCTTGACCAGTTCCTCGACTCGGCCCCATCATCGGATTCGGTGACTGAATCCTGATTTCCAACAATCCCAGTCAAAGCACTACTCATCCCCTGCGCGGATATTTCTTCATCGGTTCCGCTGCATTTCTCTGGGGAGTTTCTGCCGCGCTCGGTCGAGCGGTGTTCACCGGCAAACTGCCCTTGGCAGGCGAAACTATCCACCCCATCGATCCCCTGATCTTGTCGCAAACCCGAACCTCGTTCTCGCTTCTAGTCCTGCTTCCGATGCTCGTGGGACGCCAAGGCTGGCAGCGCATCAAGCTTCCCAGGCCCGACCTGATCCAGTGTCTCGTGCTCGGAATGCTTGGTGTCGCGGCGTCAAATTACTTCTATTACGTCGCCATTCAGAAAACCAGCGTCGCGATCGCCATCATCCTGCAATATACAGCGCCGGTGTGGGTGCTGCTCTACGTCGTCGCCCGCGGACAGCAGAAGCTCTCGTTGCAGAAGGTCGCGGCTGTCGGAGTTGCCCTCGCCGGAATCGCCCTGACGATCGGGATCATGGGCGCAAAAACCGCATCGCCTCTTCGTCTCGACTCCTGCGGTTTTTTGGCCGCGATGCTGGCATCGTTCTCTTTCGCGTTCTACAACGTTGGCGGGCACCGGATCCTCGCCCGCTATGACCGCTGGCGCGTCCTCGTTTGGACTCTGATTTCCGCGTCGGTCTTCTGGCTCCTCGTCAATCCCCCGTGGAGAGTTCTCGCCGCGCACTATGCTCCGGCGCAGTGGGGCTTCCTGTTCGTCTTCTCCATGATTTCGGTGCTGGGATCGTTCTCTCTTTATTTCTTGGGCCTGCAGTATCTCGAACCAACACGCGCGATCATCGCTAGCTGCCTGGAGCCGGTGTTCTCGATCTTGTTGGCCGCCGCGTTACTAGGCGAAAGCCTGCGCCCGATTCAAACCCTAGGAATCGTTCTGGTGCTATCAGCCATCGTGATCGTGCAACTCCCGGGGCGGGACGCAGCGGAAGTATCGGCTGCGATCGAGCCCATGGAGTAAGAAAGGCATGAGCGAGTTGGTAATGCTGATCACTCCAGCCTTTTCCCCTTCGTCTCCGGCAACTGCGTGGTCATCGCCGCCGCCAGCAAATATCCCGCCGCGCACAAATAAAACGCCCAACTCAATCCTTTCGCTTGACCCACGCGCCCAATTACTAGCGGAGCGAGCGAACTCATCGCGCGCGCTCCGTTGTATGTGAATCCAAGCGCGCGCGCCCGTACCGCAGTAGGGAAGATCTCGCTTCCCATGATTCCTGAGCCAGAAAAAATACCCGTCCCGAAAAATGCGACGAGAGTTCCAACGACCAGCAGCACCCCTTGTGATCGCGCCGCGGCATAAAGTGGAATCAGAATAGCTGCCGCTAACGTGTAGAACAGAAAAGCCTTGCGCCGCCCCAAATGATCGGCCACCCATCCGAAACTGGCATACCCGGGAAACATCCCGCACAGGTTCAGCACCACCATCAGAGTCGTCATACCCACCACACCGAACCCGCGTCCACCTTGCTCAACCGGAAGCGACAGATAAGGGGGGAGCCAGGTAAACAATCCCCACCATGCGAACATCGCAAAGAAGTTAAACAGCAGAAGCGCAAACGTGTGCTTCAGGTAGGGCGCACGAAATAGAACCGAAAATTCCGTAGAGGCATAATTTGTTGGCTCGCTCGCGCTGGGATTACCGACATCGGGTGCCCCATTTCTCGCACCTTTTGCGAGAAGTGGGGTATTTTCGCCGTCTTCAGACCGCGATTTCTTCTGCCGT
>CAZILJ010000388.1:0-3420 GCA_964539915.1 uncultured Acidobacteriaceae bacterium
AAAAATCTTTGAGCCCTTTCAATCGAACTTCGAGGGCGGCACCGGGCTTGGCCTCGCGATTGTTTACCAGATAGTGCAAGCGCATGGAGGCAAGGTTTGGGCACGATCTAAGCCCGGGAAGGGCACGACGTTCGTGCTGAGGTTGCACCGCCTCGACGTTGGAGGCTCGCTCGCCCCGCGCGCCCATGGCCCGGATAAGACGCTCGCACTGGTTGCGGCAGGAGGGGGTACTCGTGGCTAAAATCCTCGTCTGCGACGATGAACGCTCTATTTGTGAAATGCTCGACATCTCTTTGCGCCGCGAGGGGCACCGTGTTGAGACGGTTCAGGCCGGGCAGTTGGCAAAAAACAAGATCGACGGAGCGCTCTACGACGTCATCATCACCGACATCAAAATGCCGAACATCGACGGCATCGAAGTGCTGCGTCATGCTCATCGGGTATCTCCCGACTCTGCCGTCATTCTGATTACCGCCGTCGACGATTACGAGGCCGCGGTGGAAGCGGTGAAAGCGGGCGGGGCGACGGATTACATTCGCAAGAGTCCGGGACTGGTCGTCGAAATCAAGTTGGCGATCAACCGTGCGGTTGAGAAGCTTAATCTGAGCAAGCAGAATTTCGCGTTGCGACGCGATGCGGCGACCCGCAACTCTCTCGACAATATTATTGGCTCCAGTTCCGCCATGGAGAAGCTCAAGCAGACGGTCCGAACCGTGGCCTCCACTGCCAGTACGGTTTTGATTCATGGCGAGAGCGGCACGGGAAAAGAACTCGTCGCCCGCGCCGTGCACGTATGTTCGCCGCGGGCGACCGACGCTTTTGTGTCTGTCAATTGCGGGGCTTTTCCGGAGACTTTGCTCGAGAGCGAACTTTTCGGTTATCTGAAAGGCGCATTCACCGGCGCCAACCAGAACAAACGCGGCCTGTTTGAAGTCGCCGATGGCGGCACCATTTTTCTCGACGAAATCAGCGAGATGACCTTGGCCATGCAGGTCAAGCTGTTGCGGGTCCTGCAGGAACGCACCGTGCGGCCTGTAGGCAGCACCAGTGAGATTTCCATCGATGTGCGCGTGATTGCCGCGACCAACCGCGATCTAGACAAGGCCGGCGCAGAAAATCTATTTCGCGAAGATCTCTACTACCGGCTGAATGTCATTCCTATCCGGGTGCCTCCTCTGAGCGAGCGCCGGGAGGATATTCCTCTACTGGTCAACCACTTTCTGAAGAAGTATGCCAACGCAGCGGGCCGCAGCATCCTGCGGGTGAACGCGCCCTCGCTCAATTCCTTGTGCGGCTACGAGTGGCCTGGGAACGTTCGCCAGTTGGAGAACACAGTGGAGCGGGCTGTTGCCCTTGAAACCACCGACGAGCTGCATGTCCAGCTTCCCGCTGAACGCCCTAAAGCCCGCGGCGCAGCAGCCGCTGCTGGAGGCGGAACTCTGCCGGAAATCGGCGGCGACCTCACTCTTCCGGAAGGCCTGGGCATGGAAAATTACGTCGCCGGCATTGAGCGCTCGTTGTTGCAGAATGCACTGAACCAGTGCGGCGGCGTCCAGACCAAGGCCGCCGACGCGCTCGGTATTTCCTACCGCTCGTTCCGGCATTTGATGAAGAAATACGGCCTGTAGGAAGCTTCTAGCCATTTCCCCCCCCAGCACGCCTACCGTTGAACAAAGTACCCCGAGCGCTCTAACAGGCGGGACAACGGCTAGGGGCCAGAAGCTAGGAACTGCCCTTCTTCAACTGCTGCTTCCATCCCAGCACCCGCGCCTTGGCCCCCTCCGCCTCCGCCTCGGGAATCATCCCTTTTTTCTGATACAGCACCGACAGGCTGGTGTGCGCGAGCACATCATCGGGCTCGAGTTCCGCCAGCCGCTGCGCGACGGCAATAGCCTCATCGTAGCGCTGCAGGTCCTGCAGCGCTCGCGCCAGTCCGTGCATGGCCTCGGTAAAGGTGGGATCGGCGGCCAGAGATTCCTGATAGGCTGCGACGGCCTTCTCCAGATGCCCGTCTGCCATCAGATCGAGCGCGGCGTAGTAGTGATCTTCGGCCTTCTGGCGGTCATTGGATTCGGGCATGCGGGAAAAATTCCAAGCGGAGATTGGATTCTAACATGCGGTGCCGGTCTGCATTTCCGTGCCGACGCGTTGACCTTATCGGTATGATGGCTGCATGCGCTACAAGCTGCGCTTTCTCTGGAATGCTACCCGGGGCCATCGCCTGGCGCCGTGGCGTAGCCCCTATCTGCTGTGGCGCATCGAAACCTACACAGGCGTGAAGATGACCCAGATCGGCTTTGTGGAATTCTGGGAATTCATGTGGCGAGAGCGCAGCGAACTGTGGCGCTTTCTGAAATGGACAGCTGAGATGGAGCGTTACGTCCATCCGAAGCCGAAAAGCTCCTAGACCGGTTCTCAGGTCCCAGTTGTCAGTTCTCAGTAAAACCGAAACGAAGGTTTGGGCTTTGCTGAAAACCGCGAAGTAAGACCTAAGAACGAAACTGTCTATGCCCCTTTGCCTGCCGCAGCAGCCTCGCCCAAGAAGATGCTCACTTCGCTGCCCTTGCCGGCAGCAATGATCTGAGCCGCGGCAGCGCGGTTAGCGACGATTTCGAGATAACCCATGCTGCCGAGAAGGGCGAAGACTTCCCCTGGTTCCCCTTCCGCGAAGGTCTTGCGGATGTCAGTGATCTCGCGGCTTCCCACCACAATCTTGAACTTAGCGGAGTCCGCAAACAGGGCAGGAGCGTCTTCGGGAGTGATGTTGGTGATCAGGTTCCCGAAACGGTCGACTTTGAGAACGACGGCGCGCATCCGGTTCTCGCCGGTAGCCTTTGGTCGGGGTGCTGCAAAGCGCACGTAATCCTCGATCTCATCGCCGAATTTGTGCGAATCCACCATCTTGGCAAGATACGCCGCCACCGGAGCAAACACGTCGCGCGCGTGAAACGTGTTGCTTACGGGTTGCCGGAAGTAATGTTCCGAAGTGATGTGGCGTACGTGGACGCGCTCTTCCCTCGCATACACCATCGACAGAACGCCATTATCGGGCGCGACGAAATGATAGCCGTCGCTCGAGGCCAGAATCGGCCGCCGCGTGGTGCCTACGCCCGGATCCACAACTACCATGTGAATGGTTCCGTTCGGGAAATACGAATATGCCTGTGAGATGGCCAGAGCACCGTCGAGCACGTCGAAAGCCTGCACGGCATGAGTAATATCGACGATCTGGACGTCAGAAATAATGTCGACGATGACACCCTTCATTGCGCCTACAAAATGATCGTTGGTTCCAAAATCGGTGGTGAGAGTGATGATCGGACGATGCGGCAACTTTTCCCTCGCAGTCAGAATAAGGAAGAC
Source organism: uncultured Acidobacteriaceae bacterium (assembly GCA_964539915.1). Lineage (GTDB taxonomy): Bacteria > Acidobacteriota > Terriglobia > Terriglobales > Acidobacteriaceae > Sulfotelmatobacter. The sequence continues at coordinate 3,364 of CAZILJ010000388.1, forward strand.
GGAATAATCCCCGTGAGTTTGAAGTTAATTTGCCGGGAACCTGTGCGTCAAGGCACG
>CAZILJ010000389.1:0-3323 GCA_964539915.1 uncultured Acidobacteriaceae bacterium
CTCGCCATCTCACTCTCCAACCCATAATTTCGGAGCGTGTTGAGTAACGGACGTCAGCATCCCCACTCCGCCTCGCCTGGCTTGGCATAGTATTTGCGGCTTGGGCTCGACTGCGCGGGTGCCGTTGATAATTCGAGCAGCGTCAAGCGGGCTGCGGCTATCATCACCTTGCGTTCGTTCGGGGAAGTGCGATCCCAAGAAGATCCGTCCTCGTTGTTGTGACCTGCGCAGCCATGCGCCAAGGCATCCTGATAGTGATGGAAGAGTTTCGCGAGTTGTTCTGCAGAGACCTCCTGAATCGATAACATAAACTCCTAGCCTTTCTGTGGTTCAGTAATTTGCTCCGCTGCGAAATTGCGTTTCGGCTGTTCAGGGTTGCGCATTCTTTCTGGCGCAGTCGGATGAATATACCGAAGTCAGAACCATGGTTTCCGTTTGCGGGCAGGATCATCACGTTCCGTTCTTCCCGCCCTCGATAGATTTGATGATCAAAGACATAAAGATTGAATAAACAGTTCGTAGAATGTTCGTAATCAGATGTCGACGACCCAATCTGTACCAAACATCGAGTTTTACGAACCATTTATGAACTCTTTATTCGAAATACATGTCGATTGGTTTCTAATCGTGTGTTGACGACCCGACAAGCAGCGAGTTCGGCCGGAGGCTAAAATGGTTGTGCTTACGGTGATGACTGTGCTGTGCAACGTGGGCGTCGCGTTTTACCTAAGGTTTCTGGTTGCCTTGTGCAAGGAGTGCAAACACGAGCGGATTTGACTAGTTCGAATGCCACCCGAGTCCGCCGAGTGCGCAATTCCGAACACTAGGTTTGAATGTCTTTCCGGTCTCAATCGGAGTCTGCAGGCGTGAAAGGATACGCGGCCATCCATCGGCGCAGGCCGTGTAGGTGGGATCATTTTCGGCCCACTCATCGTGCGTCACCGTCACTTTGGTGGCTTCGGTCTCAGGCGCCAGTCCGCGGTTGCGCGAGACGGCTTATCATTCTGGCCTGCACAAGGAATGCTAAGGCGAGGAGGCCGATCGTCTTCTTCTGCATGGAACTCTCCGCTGCGCACACTCTCCACTTCAGGTTTGGGAACACAACGGTCTCGAGATCGCCAAATTAGATCACAGAAGGCCGTCAACGCGCTCATCCACGATTCGATTGGTGTCGGTTTGTGTAACGTGATTGTGCGGTTACCGACTGTCAGCGGCCCTTATTTACGGGCAAGCCTTCCCTCATGTTTTTTACGGAAGGGTTGCGACAAACCGGGAGCTGACCGGATTGGTAAACCCTGGCGCGTTCATCGGCGCTGAGCGGGGGGCCCCCGCTCGGCCCGCGGGTTTAAACTCTTTCCCATCTGATTGTTCGTTCTACTTCAAGAACCCGTCTTGCTCAGCCGAAGGGATCCGGCACGAAAGCAACAATCAATTCGACTGATCTTCCGTATCTCGATAGTCGCTATGACATGATAGTGACTAACGTCAGCTGATTCTATATAATCGCGCGTCATGCCAACTCAGGAGACCCTGTATAACGTAGCCAATCGAGTGGCCACGATTACTTTGAACCGGCCGGACAAACTCAACGCCTGGACAGCACGGATGGAAAGCGAAGTGCGTTCGCACATGGAGGACGCCGAGCAGGACGATGAGGTCCGCGTGATCGTATTGACCGGCGCTGGCCGGGGTTTTTGCGCAGGCGCCGACATGTCGCTCCTGAGCGCGGTGGCGGAACGCGGCCTGGATTACCGGGACTTGGATGACCGGGGCGGCGAGCCGGTTTTGCGCGACGGCGCCAGGCGCGAAGGTGTGCCGCCGGATTTTCAGAAGAAGTACTCTTATTTCCCGGCGATCGGGAAGCCGGTGATTGCCGCCATCAACGGGCCGGTGGTCGGCCTGGGTTTGGTTATCACTCTCTATTGCGATCTGCGGCTCGCCTCGGACGCAGCCCGCTTCAGCACCATATTCGCGCGGCGCGGGCTGATTGCCGAGTATGGAATGGCCTGGATGTTACCTCGGATAGTCGGCATAGCGAATGCCCTCGATCTGCTGTTTTCTGCCCGGACCATCGATGCCACCGAAGCACTGCGCGTGGGGTTGGTGAATCGAGTGTTTCCTCAGGACACCTTTCTCGAAAAAGCCCAGGAGTATGCCCACGAAGTGGCTTCCACGGTGAGCCCGCGCTCGTTGCGCATCATCAAGCGCCAGGTGTACGAGGCTATGTCGCAACCGCTCGCGGAGGCTTTCGACATTTCCGTGCGCGAGATGATGGCGTGTTTCCGCACCGAGGATTTCAAAGAGGGTGTCGCGCACTTCGTGGAGAAGCGCCCCGCTGCTTTCACGGGTAAATAGGAGACAGGCGGCAGACATGGAATTCTCGTTCAGCGGCAAAGTGAAGGACCTGCAACGGCGCCTGCAGACCTTCATGGATGAGCATATTTATCCGAATGAGCAACGCTACCACGATGAGATCGAGAGCAACCGCTGGTCGCCAGCTCGCGTAATTGAGGAACTCAAACCCAAAGCCCGAGCCGCGGGCCTGTGGAATCTGTTCCTCCCGGATGAGGTGCATGGCGCGGGGTTGACGAATCTTGAATATGCGCCTTTGGCCGAGATTATGGGGCGCAGCTTCATCGCTCCTGAGGTGTTCAACTGCTCGGCGCCGGACACCGGCAACATGGAAGTGCTCGTGCGCTACGGCACCGCGGAACAAAAAGAACGCTGGCTCAAGCCTCTGCTTGCAGGCGAGATTCGATCGTGCTTCTCGATGACGGAACCCGCGGTCGCTTCATCGGATGCAACCAACATCGAGGCGAGCATTGCTCGGCAGGGCGACGAGTATGTCATTAATGGCCACAAGTGGTGGTCCTCGGGAGCGGGCGATCCGCGCTGCAGGGTCGCGATCTTTATGGGCCGAACTGATACAGACCGGACTGACGCGAAAAAGAAAGATCGCTCCCTCGCGCTCCATCAACAGCAGTCGATGGTGCTGGTGCCGATGCCCTCTGCGGGACTCAAGATTGAACGCATGCTGACGGTGTTTGGCTATGACCATGCGCCGCACGGGCACGGCGAGATCACTTTTGAAAATGTTCGCGTGCCCATCTCGAACATGTTGCTCGGGGAAGGACGAGGCTTCGAAATTGCCCAAGGGCGGCTGGGTCCGGGGCGCATTCACCACTGCATGCGGTGCATCGGCGTGGCCGAACGGGCCCTAGAAACCATGTGTAAGAGAGTGCAGGCGCGCGTTGCCTTTGGCAAGCCGCTGGCCGAGCAGGGCACCATACGGGCCGACATTGCCCGGTCGCGCATGGAGATCG
>CAZILJ010000390.1:0-3661 GCA_964539915.1 uncultured Acidobacteriaceae bacterium
TGGGAATGCTTCAGCAATTTGACCGGCGGGCTGGCTGCCGAGGCGCAAGAGATCCAGAACGGCGCGGCGGGTTGGATCCGCAAGGGCTTGGAAAGTCGCTTCCGGGGAATATGTAACTGATCGGTTCCGCATAATGCGTAACCTTATCGTTACGCGACTTTGTTGTCAAGTCAATAAATTGAGGGTGTCAAAAAATTGATGCCGGGGAAACAAACGGAGGCCGAGCCAGGTGCAACACAGCAACCTAAGGCGTCTGCCCTAGGTATTTCGCTGTATAGCTCTAAATGATATGTAGGATACCCTACCGACGTGCCACTATACACCGAGGCGCGAATTCAGCAGCTCTGTAAACAAATCCTTGCGGCAAAAAGCGACGAGGATATCGAGGGTGTCGTTCCGGAATTGCGAGCTGCACTGGAGGAGCATATTCGCCTGGCGAAGGATTCCTTGAGAGTGCACCGCATCAACATTGCCGCCCTCGATGCCGCAACGGGAATAAAAACAACTCCCCCAACAGAATGATGCTGGCGCCAGAAGCGCTCGCGCTCTTTGCGCTAGCGCTTTTTGCCGCTCGAGACGATGTCGAGGAAGGCGCGGTGGACGCGGGTGTCGTCGGAAAGTTCCGGGTGGAATGTGGCCGCCATCGCGCTTCCCTGCCGGACAGCGACCGGGTCGCTGCCTTCGGTGGCGATGACTTCGACGCCGGGACCGACGTGCTCGATTTTTGGGGCGCGGATGAAGACCATTTCCAGCGGAGAGTTTCCGAGCAGGCCTTCGCGGATAGAGCTGTCGATCTGACGGCCGTAAGCGTTGCGGCGGATGCGGATGTTAAGCGCACCCAGGCCGGCCTGCTTGGGGTTCTCGACTTCGGTGGCCAGTAGAATCGCGCCCGCGCAGGTGCCAAAGGTGGGCTTCTGGCGTACAAACTGCTTCAGCTTTTCAAATCCTTCTTCCCCCAGCAATTTCAGGAATGTTCCGGACTCGCCGCCGGGGATCACCAAGCCGTCGATCGCCTCCAGTTGCTCGGGCTTCTTGACCAAGACCACTTCGGCGCCAAGCTCTTCGAGCCGCAGACGGTGGGCGTCGAAATCGCCTTGCAAGGCCAGCACTCCGATCTTGGGAGAAGTTCGCATTCCGGAAGTTATTGAGCCACAAGCAACTGCATCAGAATTAATTCTAACGGATGGCGGCGACCACATCCGCTTGCCGCCCCCTCGAGATCACGTGAGTTTTGCTAGCCGAACTTCGTCACCCAGCGAGCGGAATGAACGATCTTGAAGTTGAAGCAACACAAGCGCTGTTTTTGCAACCCTGGTGTTTCCGAGAAGCGATGTAGTGCAGACCTGCCCTCTGGCATCGCACTGGAACGGGGGACAGACTCGGCCAGAATGTTTTGCGGCCGCATGACCTGACAAGGACGGCAAGGGGCACCTCTACTGGTCGCTGGTGGAGACAGCAAGCGGACGTGCAGGATTTGAGAGCCTATTCGATGCTCGGGGACAACAGAGTACGTCCACTGACGCTGGTGACGCGCGCTGAGACGGATCGATCGCAGATGCGTCGCGGACTCACCGGTTTAGATTGCGGGCTTGCGTAACGCCGCTCCCAGTACTCTGCCTGGGCCGGATTCCTGCACAAAGGCGACGAGTCTGAGGTTCTTTGGATCCCTTCCCGGTTTGAGTTTCAGCTGAACGTCCTGGGCAAAGGTTTTTCCCTTCGGTAACTTTCCGACCTTGATGAGATCTTGTACTACTGCGATGTGCACCAGGTGCTTGCCGCCATTTTCTCCATGTAAGACTTGCGAGTCCACGTGATCGAAAGCGATAGCCACGTAAATGTCGGCATTGTGCTTGTCGGAATTGGCATCGGCTTCGATGCGCGCACGAAGCAGGGTCGGATTTGCGGGATCCAGAGTCAGTTCGCCGATACGAACTGCGACTTTGGGGGCGGCCGCGGCTTTCTGGAGAAAATCTCTGATCTGTTGGGGTGGTTGTTGCAGGCGCAATTGCTCGGTTCCATCCACGATTATTTGGGGCGTAGCTAAAGTTCCGCCCAGAGCGCTTTCGTACGAACCCTGGCGGTCGGTCAGCAAAGCGGAGGAATTTGGATCCTTCCAGCCATCATGATCCCAATAGGTGACGTGTTCACTGAGAACAATCAATTGGGCCCCGGCAACGGGTTGAGCGCTGTCCAACTTTTTGATGAAGAGATCGGCCGGAGGACAACTCGAGCAACCTTCGGAGGTAAATAGTTCAAGCAGAACGGGACGCGAGTTCCTGCTGGGCGTCTCCGCTGCAGCGATCTTATTTTCGGGTTGCTGGGCTTGAGTCGCGGAGGTCTCCCCGTTCAGCAACGAGAGGCCGAACAGAAGCGCGAAGCCGAACGTCGAGGCTGAGCCAGCTCGCGGCATGCAAGGATTTTAGCATTCCGGTTTACGGCAGTTGCCGGCGTCCCAAGATCGATCGGGCCCTGGGGTCAATCGCGGGCTCGACTTTGTAGTGCAAAGTTATTTGTGTTATCTTGGTTGTCGAGCTACACAGCGTTTCCAATTAAGGAGTTCTCATGAGTCATGTTTCTCCGCTTCCGACGGGCATCCTGATTCGGAATATCTCTCGCTCCATCGGTCTCAAGTTGCTCCTGGTCAGCATGCTTGCTCTGCTGATGACGATTCCGGCGTTCTTCGTGAGCGATATTGTGGAGGAACGAACCAAACGCGCGGCGGACGTAATCCATGAGATTAGTGGCCGAACCGGAGGTCAGCAGACCTTTCTGGGGCCGTCGCTGGCGATACCCTATACAGTTCCCGCGATTTTTAAGGGTGCTCCAGCCACGCATGGCGTGTATGTTGTGTTTCCAGCGAAGGGCGACGCGACGTTGAAAGTTCGGACGGAAGAGCGGCGGCGCTCTCTGTTCAAGGTGCCCGTCTATCAGGCGGAACTGAAATTCGATGCGCTGTTCGACCTTACGCGGGTGCCGTCTGCAATCCCTGCAGGGGCGGAACTGGATTGGACTCTGGCCGGAGTCGTGATTGGCGTCAGCGACGTCCGCGGAGCTCTGGCCGACGGAACATTGACGGTGGACGGCAAGACGATGACGTTAGTCCCAGCGGAAAGTGTTGGAGACGAAAATCCTCGCCTGCCGCTGGCGTATTTTGGCGTAAACATTTCCGGCCTGGCCCAGCCCAACGCTACATTTAATGTAACTGCCAACCTGCGCTTCTCCGGCGCGCAGCGGCTTGCCGTCCTGGCTTACGGAAAGAGCACACACATCACGGCAGAGGGTGACTGGCCGAGTCCGGGTTTCGACGGTGGCTTTTTACCGGTAAAACGTAGTGTCTCTACGCACGGGTTCAACGGAGAGTGGTCCGTTCCCTTCATCGCCCGCGGAATTCCCGCCGAAGGCACCAGTACCGCGGTCAGCACACTGGATCACACCGCGATGGGGATCTCGTTTATCGAAGTGGCGGACCCGTATCAATCTGTCAGCCGCTCGGTGAAATATGCCCTGTTGTTTATCGGACTATTATTTCTCTCGTATTTTGTTTTTGAAGCGACTTCCGGAAAGCGCGTCCATCCCGCCCAGTATGTTTTAGTTGGCATGGCGCACATGATTTTTTATCTTCTCCTGCTTTCCTTGGCCGAGCGCATTGGTTTTGACTGGG
>CAZILJ010000391.1:0-2280 GCA_964539915.1 uncultured Acidobacteriaceae bacterium
ATGAACTTCGTCATGACCGCCGGACACAAGCTCGTGGAAGTCCAAGCAACCGCCGAGCACCAGGTCTTCGACGACCAGCAGTTAGCCAAGATGATCGCTTTCGCGAAGCAAGGCGTCGAGCAGCTAATCGCGAAGCAACAAGCCGTGTTAAGCACGCTTGCGCTACGGCAGTAAGGAAACCCTGGATGAGTCCCGAGGAATTCTCGATTCCACCACGACGCGGTCCACGCTCTCATGCCGCCTCAACCAATCATGCGACCTGAAGTTCCGGGCATCCCGTCCTGGCCGAATTGGCACTACGATCTCGATCTCGGCACTCTGACGTTCTCAAAAGATGGAATCCCGCGAGTAACCGCCTCAATGCAAGTGGTTGGTACCACTTCAAAAAAATCCGGAACATGGCTATGGCGTTGGGCGAACTAAGCTGCGACAACCCCACCCGAGACCTCACCGTTCGCTTCGCCGTTGGGTAGGTAGGAGCCGTCTTGGTTGCAGTTCCTGTGGCGGTCTGTTTGGCTCTCACTCACGCTCTGCCGACACTTTCGGTAGAAACGGCAGTGCAGAGTCGCCGCTGTGGGGACTGTGACGACATTGATGGCACTGCCTGCGGCTCGAAGGCGGAGCCTTGAGGTCCACTAACACTACCAGTGGGTGATGAGAAGATATGCCGTCACGCTCCCATTTTTGTCGTCAGCCGTATTCTGCTTGCCATTCCCGGCGCGGCGGACCGGTCCTCGGCGCCGAGCGCATGCTCCTGCATACTTAACATTTGCGCCTTGCTAGTGCCGCAGTTGGTCATCCACCGGCGTCAATGGTTTGCGCCCGACGTCGGGTGACTCGTCTCAAGGGCAGGGGCGTGATTGCAGAATCAGCGGCGGTTGTGGCGGCTGGCTAAAATCGAAGCTATCCAGCATGTTGCTCGCGGCAGCGTCTCTGCGGGTGAGGCTTTGAAGTCGATACCGCGTTTCGATGAACTTCAGGATCGACGAGTGCTCGTAGACGGTGTGCGAGACGTATCCTGGCTTGGCGAACGGGGAAATGATAAGGAGCGGTACGCGGGGACCCAAGCCGTGCTGATCCACTTGTGGCGGAGGAACGTGGTCGTAGAATCCACCGAAATCATCGTAGGTCACAAACACGGCCGTGGAAATCCAGGCAGGACCCTGCATGATGGCATTCACGAACCCCGCTGTCCGATTGTCTCCTGCACACACACTGTTCGGGGGGTGTTCGCTGACCTCCCACGGTGCGACTAGCCAACTCACCGCCGGTAACTGCCCACTCTGAGCATCCAGAAGAAATTGCGCCGACGTGCCCCGATTATTCGTCCACATCGAGCTGTTGCGAATGTGACGAATCGTGGCGAAGATACCATCACCATCGATGTAGTACTTCCACGAAATCCCGGCCCTTTCGAGCAGGTCGGGCAGGGTCATGAAATCAAAACAGGGCGACTGCCGCCTCCGATTGCCGTTGGGGTCAATTACGGCGACGGTACCGGACGGACTGCCATCGCAGGCCGTTCCGCCGCTCGTGCCGAATTCATTGTCGATGGCTCCTCCCGACTGGGCGGCCACAGTGAAGAGGTGATTGGGAAGGCTTGGACCATGCACCGACGTGAAGTATCGGTCCGCTAGGACGAAGTGTCGTGCGTACTCCCAGTAGTTCGGAATTTCCTGCTCGGTAGCCTGGGTGTAGGGGGCCAACCCGCCGCTGATCAGGTCGAAGCCGTCCATTTTGCCGGCATCCATGGCTTGGATCGCACAATCCCAGCTGTTGCAGAGGCTGGCTTGATCCGCGTCCGGCATGGGACCGAGCGGGACTACCAGCCCGGTTGATGTGAGGCCGCTGGTGGCGCCGTCTGCACCGGGAAAAGTGCCGAAATAATTGTCGAAAGTGTGATTCTCCTGCAGGATGATGACAGTGTGCTCGATCGCGGCGGGCGCTCGTGAACAGGCTGAGAATGTAACCGCCGTGGCGAATAACAGTCCCAAGCTCATGGCAGCCTTGAGCTTGAAGCCTCCCGCTGCCCGCATGCTGGACCTCCAACCCTGCGCTCATGAAGAATTGTAGTTGGTTTTACGGTTCACCAGTTGCCGCCCGAAAACCTGTTGCTGCAAAGTGTTCGCGCCGTAACCGCGGGTTGGTTCCACTTGTGTCCCTGTGCGGCAACATGCGTTGTAGCGAACCAGAGTTTCCCTGCCCAAGTGACTGAATTAAGACTACGAGCTTTCGGAGAGAGGGAAAACGTGGCCGAACTCACTACCGCCGGCGTTTCAG
>CAZILJ010000392.1:0-2292 GCA_964539915.1 uncultured Acidobacteriaceae bacterium
GACCTTCAACGGCTGGAACTCAGCCGCAAAAACCAACTCTGCCGGTAGAGCCACTCGTCATCGATAACGGACTGGTGACTGGACGGTCTGATGATCATAGAGAAGATAGTTCGGTAAATGACTGACCCCTATTTCGCAACAGTCCGCTAGGCTATCATGAGTTGCGGCTTGACCGCTCGTCCAGACCACGGCCCTAAATTCGTTTTCAATGCTTTCAGCCCTTCGCACCCAGAGCGAAGCGCATGACAAATGAGCCAAGTATTCTTGTGTCTGAGGTCGCCTTAGGAAATAGTAGGTGGATTTGGCTTCCGTCACACGCGCCTGCGATTCTCCAGCTACTCGGTTCACGCGTGATCGCCTGACATGGATGGCGTATCTGCTCCTGGCTTATTTCGCGTATCTTGTCAGTATTCTGGGTCCGATCCTGCCCTTTCTCCGAGAGCAGCTGAGGCTAACCTATGCTGGTGTCAGCCTGCACTTAAGCGCATTGGCGGCAGGAGAAATTGCTGCAGGACTGTTGGGCGATTGGGTAGTAAGGGTCTTGGGGCGCTGGGCAGCACTGTGGACGGGTGCCGTGGGTATGGCAGTTGGGGCTCTCCTACTGTGCTTCGGCGCCGACTTCAGAATCACTTTGTCCGGATGCGCACTAATGGGCCTGCTGGGCTCTTTGCAACTAGTCCTCATCCCCGCCATCCTGGCTGACCGCCATGGCGAGCAGCTCACCGTGGCTGTTACGGAATCCAACGTTGCGTCGAGTGTTTCCCCCATTCTAGGGGCGTTGTCCGTCGGCGCGTTCACGGCCATCGGCCTTGGCTGGCGCGGTGCTGTGCTTGCCGCGCTTGCGTTTCTCGGCATCATGATTACTTCATTCGGCCGTGTACGCCTGCCGATGCAGCTTCCTGCGGCAGGCGATTCAGGGCGCGTAAGTGATCGGCTGCCTCAAGCGTTTTGGGCCTATTGCGTGGTCATCTTCTTTGTTGTCTCGGTCGAGTTTTGCATGGTTTTATGGGGTACGGAGTTCCTTCACACAATACTCAAACTTCCGACGGCCCAGGCGGCTAGCGCTTTCGGCCTGTTCTTTGCAGCGATGCTGCTCGGCCGAATCACCGGCAGCTGGTTCAGCCGGAGAATTAGTGGTCGAAAACTGATTCGTGCGTCTCTCGCAATTGCAGCCACAGGCTTCGTGCTCTACTCGGCATTTTCCTTCACCACCGTGAGTCTAACAGGCCTGTTTCTCACCGGACTTGGGATAGCCAACCTCTACCCAATCACACTTTCGCTTGCTCTCGGCTTGGCACCAGGGCGCTCCGACACGGCCAGCGCGCGAGCCACATTAGCAGTCGGCACAGCAATAATGCTTGCTCCGCTTGCTCTTGGTGCGCTGGGCGACGCACTAGGTTTGCAAGCTGCCCATGCGGTCGTGCCAGCGCTTTTAGCTCTAGCGTGGGGCGGCCTGGAAGCCGCAGACCGCCTTTCCGGAGGCCGGAATCTACAAATGACAGATGACAAATGACGAATGGACAGAGGTGCCAGCACGCCGGAGCGGTCACACAGCGTTCTCTGTGATTGGTCATTTTTATTTGTCATTCCCGAGCCTCAAGCGAGGGTGGCTGAAGCCCCGGCAGTGATCGAGCTATCAACATACGTCTTCTATGCCCTGCGGAAGGATGAAGAGTTCGTCCTTTGCCGTGTGCGGAGAGATGAGGATGCCTCTCAGGTTCTCGTGCTTTCGCCTGTGGCGGAGTATCCCACCCGCGAAAGTCTGAAACGGCTGGAGCGCGGATATTCTTTTAGAGAAGAGCTGGATTCGACGTGGGCTGCCCGACCGATGGCGATTGCTCGCCACTGGGATCGTACGGTACTTGTACTTGAGGATCCCGGAGGTGTGCCTCTCGATCACGCACTGAAACGAGCGAGAACGAGCGGAAACGAGCGAGAACGGCGGGAGCGAGAAGCCGGTAACAGTCTGGGGTTAGCATTCTTTTTGCGAGTTGGTATTGGTCTGGCGAATGCGATCGATCGGTTGCATCAGCGCGGCATTATCCACAAGGACATCAAGCCGGCCAATGTTCTAGTTAACTGCGTCACCGGCCAGTGCTGGCTGATGGGGTTTGGTATCGCTTCGCGGCTTCCCCGCGAGCGCCAGTCTGCCGAACCTCCCGAGTTTATCGCCGGAACACTTGCCTACATGGCTCCCGAGCAGACTGGACGTATGAATCGTTCCATCGACTCCCGGAGCGATCTCTACGCGCTCGGCGTCACGCTTTACGAAATGCTGACCGGAAGTCTTCC
>CAZILJ010000393.1:0-5350 GCA_964539915.1 uncultured Acidobacteriaceae bacterium
TGCTGTTGGGGATGCCGATGATCTGCTCCATGCTGATGCCGCGAGCATTGTTTGGAGTGCCCGAGACGAGGTTATCGGGATCGGTCGGCGTGCCAGGAACGCTGCCCGCCGGAGGTTCAATGTTGCCGAAGAACTTATCGCTTCTGGCAAAGGCGATGATGCTGAAGAACACATCCGGAAGGCCAGTGTCATCGCGATAGGCTCCGGTCGTGGCCAGGATGCGAACGTTGCTGTGGACGGGCGAAGTATCGGAGTTGTCGATGATCCAGTTCAATTGTCCCACCGCTGCCGGAGGACCGGTTTGCCGGAAGCGGCCAAAGCGCCCGGACTCGGGCGCATCCAGCACAGAAAGGTTGACGCCATTCTCCTCATAGAAGAAATCGGCAAAGTCGAATGGCGGAGGGTTGATCTGCTGCTCGTTTCCGCTGCTGCCGCCGGCGAACACGCGTGCCGAGGGCGCAGCCATAAGCATTACCAACAAAGCCGTCAATGCAAGGAGGGAGAAAACGCTGATTCTTTTCATGTCCTTATCCTTTCCGGACCATCCACAAGATGGACTTGGCGATGAATTCTGGGCGCGCCATGCCTGGGCACGCTGCCCAGAGCATGAGCGGCTCGTTGCCCATGCGAACGTTGCCGATGTGCTGCGACGTATCCTTGTCCAACCTGGGATCGAGGTTGGTAAAGCCAAGGCTGCGCCGAAGGTGCTCGACGTCGTCCGGTTTGCCGCTTAAGAACGACCAGCCCGGCCGGGCCTTGAACATGTCCGCGTACTCTTTGAGCACCGCGCGAGTGTCGTGTTCCGGCTTCAGGCTGATCGAGATCATGAAGATGTCCTTGCCCACGCGGTCGCCGAGAATCTTCTGCGCTTTGGCGAGATTGGCCGTGACCGTCGGACAAATGCCCTCGCACTTGGCGTAGAAGAAGTTGATGGTGACGATTTTGTCCTTAATCAGGTCGTCGTAAAAGCGGACTTCCTGACCATCCTGGTTTTGCAGCTTGACGTTGGGGAAATTCCGGCGCTGGAGCAGACCTCGCGCCGAAGTTTGGGTCTCCGCAGCCAGCGCCGGATTGGCGAGAAGATGCTCCGCCAACGGAACGGCCGGCGCCAGCCTGAGGAGTCCCAGAAGGTTTCTTCGTGTCAGGTTTTGCATGGCTTCACCTTTCATAGTGTTGTGGCCTCTCGCGAGGCGCTCCTCAGTTAGGGCAGCACTTTGTTGTCGCCGGTCGGTTCAATTTCCCACCGCCCCATCATGGCGTGATCTTCGTGAACCATGTTGTGGCAATGCAGCGGATAGCGGCCGTGGAAGTCACGGAAGCGGAAGAACAGCTGCACCCGCTCGGCCGGCTGCAGCCGGGTCACGTCTTTGCGGGAATGCTCGACTTTCAACGGCGGAGCGGCAAAGTTGCGGGAGATGATCTGGTGCTCCTCGAAGTGGATGTGAATGGGGTGCGTCCAGTCGCCGGTCACGTTCTCCAGGATCCAGTTCTCGGCGCTGTTCTGCTCGACGGCGAAACGGATCGTGTCGCAATCGATGAACTGGCCGTTGATCGACCACTGGCCGTTCAAGCGGTCGAAGCGCAGAGTGCGGGTGACGCGCGGCTCGACAATTTCGGGCAAGTCGTAAAAGCGCATGTCCTGCGGTTCGCCGCTTTCATCCTTGACCGGATGGCTGTCCACGTCGAAGCGCAACACCTGGTGCCCCCGACCGGCAGGCAGAATTTCCGGCAGGCTGCACTCCGCCCCTACCACCGGGCCCTGGCCGTTGACCTGGTTCAGACGGTTTTCCAACATGATCGACTTGCCCGCGAACTTGCTGAAGTCGATGATGACCTCCGTGCGCTCGGCGACGCCGATGCGCATGCTCTCCACCTGCACTGGCGTCGGCAGCAGATTGCCGTCATTGGCGATGACGAAGAACGGATTATTCGCGCTCAGGTTCCTCGGATCGGTCAGGAAGAACTCATAAAAGCGCGATGGCCCGGTGTTCACCCAGCGAAAGCGATACCGGCGAGGTTTCACTTTGAAGAACGGTTGAATCTTGCCGTTCACCAGGAATTTGTCGCCGAGCACTCCGTCCAGGCTGAACAGATCGAAAGCCAGCAATCCCGCCGGGCTGCTCTCGGGATCGAACAACTTGTCAGCAAACATCATCGGGACATCGAACTCGGGGAAGCTGGGAAGGCGGAATCCGGTGGTTTCATCGCCGGTGTCGAGGTGGTTGAAGAGAAGGTATGTCCCGACCAGACCCTTGTAGGAATTTTGCGCGGTATGATCGAGGCGGTGGTCGTGATAGAAGAGCGTGCCGAGAGATTCATTGATGTCGCCGGTGCCGGGATGGGTGGAGAGAATTCCGGCGAGCACGTTCGGATAGTGCTGGTCGTAGAAATGTCCTCTTTCGAAGAAGTCGCAGGGGAAGCCATCGCTCTCAGACGGCGTGTGCCCGTTGTGCAGGTGGGTGGAGACGGATGGCAGGCCAAACCCGGTCTTATTGTTCGCCTCTGAAGGCAACTGATTGATGTTGCGTACCAGGTTCGCCTCGCCGTAGCGGGAAACGTAGGTAGGACCCGGAAAGGATGGGCCGGTCCCGTCGTCGAACGCCCACATAGTCTGCAAAGGAAGTTCGGGATGCAAGCTGAGCTGCGTGGCCCTCTGCGAAACCTGATAGAGCTTTTTGGGTGGAAAGAGTTTCAGCGCCTGGTGCGGCCGCGTGCGCTGCTCTCCCGCGGCGGTGTTCGGATCGACGGTCGGTGCGGGACTAAGACTGGCGACCGGTTGCGCGATTGGCATGATCGGCATCGGCTCGAGGAACGGTCTGGTGGGAGGGCTGGCGGGTTCGAAGGAGGTTACGCACACCGAGTTCGATCCCGGCGATCTGCGGGCGCTTAATCCCTTGATGGGCAGCAGCGCACCGGCGGCGGTCAGCAGCCCCATCTTCATCAGGTCACGTCTGCCCAAGCCGGCGGCGATCAGTTCCCGCCGATTTTTCGCCGCATTCTGCATCTCTCGAAAGCGGCTCTTGGATACTTTTTCTCCCAGCACATTGCGATACATAGAGTGCTCTCCTTCACTGTGGGTTGGATCGTTGTGGTCAAAACCGAGGCAGGGACTTCGATTCGTGGCTCTGCGGGAAACAGTGCAGAATATAAGCGGGCGCGTCCGCTCATGTCACCAGATCGTCAGTAAGTTGCAAAAGGCTGGTCACGGACCAACGATTGTGCTCTTGAGTACGGAGGGCGAGTCGTGCGGCCGCATGGAGAGGGACTCACAGCGTCACACATCTGACCGGAGGACGCCGCGAGGTATAGTGCGGCTTCGCATGGGATCGTTTCTTTATCTTTGATCCTTGGATCCTTGCTTTTGCAACGCTTTTACGAAACGGATGAGATGGGCATGACGCGAAAGCGCAGCGTAATGCTGAACCTTCTCGCCTGACCAGCGGGGCAATGCTGAGAAAACGTGTCGACTTGACCGAGATGCACGCTCAATTGCGAGCAATTGCGGGGGAGCGCGCCGGAACGCACAGTAGAATTCGTGATGGCCGATCCGGCCACGGTAGAGGGCGATCCTCGTCTTCTTCGCGTGGCCATCGACAATCTGCTTCGCAATTCCTGGAAAGATCCGTCCAGCCGTTCCAGCGCAAGAATTGAATTCGGGGTCCAAACCTTTAAAGACGGGGTTCCTGTCTATTTTGTTCGCGATGACGCGATGACGGAGTCGGATTTGATTCGCGTTCCGCCAATCGGGCTGTTCCAGCGGTTTCAGCGGCTTCACCCCTCGGAGGAGTTTCCCGGCAACGGTATCAGACTCCTAACGGTGCCGAGAATTGGACGAAGGCACGGTGGCGATGCGTGGGCCGAAAGTGAAGTCGGAAAAGGCGCAACGTTTTATTTCTCGTGGAACAAGAAAGGCCATCTCCTAAGGCCCACTTCCCGGGGCTGGAACCAGAGTCTGAGGATGCGTTCCTCGCATTGAAAAAAGCAAAAACTCTTCTGCCACCATTCCATGCGGATTTTACTGCCCAACCTTAGGGCGCAATAAGGCACCAAAGGGTGCAGGGTCTTTCCCATTAGCGAGGCGTGCCTATGAAAAAAGCAGTTTTGTTCGTGATATTTGCTGTCCTTCTCTCATCCTCGGTTTGGGCGCAAGACAACTCAGCCGCTCCGATGTCTCCGGCGACTCCACCTCCGGAGCAAACCCCAGCGAACAACCAGGACGCTGCCCCGCGGCAGATGAATCAGAATGCGGCCCAGGACATGCCTGTCTTCCGGGTCAATGTATTCGCTCGCACTACCAAGGCAGTGAATTATCGCCATCGCGGTGGTTCCACCATGGTCGATTTTCGCGGCACCGATCTGATGCCCAGCGTCGGCGGCCACGCCAAAGTGGACGGCAAAGCGGGACGACTTGCCATCAACGTCGAACTCACCCATCTTCCGCCGGCCAGCAGTCTTGGGGGTCAGTACCTGACCTACGTTCTATGGGCGATCACTCCTGAAGGCCGAGCGGTCAATCTCGGGGAAGTCCTTCCCAGCGAAGGGGGCAAAGACAGGATTGATGTCACTACCGATCTGCAGGCGTTCGGATTGATCGTCACCGCCGAGCCTTACTACTCAGTCGTTCGCCCCAGCAACAAGGTAGTGGCAGAGAATATTCTCCGCCAGGAAACCAAAGGATTCGAAGAACCGATCGACGCCAAGTTTGACGTGCTCGAGGGCAGCCAATACACGATTGACGTACCCGCTGAGCAACTCCCGGCGTCACAGGCTGATCACAACGCTCCCCTTGATCTGCTCGAGGCGCGAAACGCCGTGGCCATCGCGAAAGCCGCCGGAGCCAAGCAATATGCTCCTGACAGCCTGGCTAAGGCCGAAGACATGCTGCAGCGCGCCGAAGACTACTTGCAACGCAAACAAGGTCGAACGCCCATCGGTACCGCGGCGCGTGGCGCTGCACAAATGGCGGAAGACGCTCGCGTTCTGACGCTGCGCCGCAAAGAGCAGGAAAGGCTAGACGCGGAACGCCGAGCTCAGCAAGAAGCGCGGGCCAAAGCCGAGGCCGATGCCGAAGCTTCCCGCCAGCGCGCGCTACAGGCCCAGGCCCAATCCGACGAGGATGCTCGCCGACGCGCCGACGCGGAGGCTGCACAGGCAACTGCGCAGCAACAACAAGCGGCTTCCTTGGCCGCTCAACAGCAGGCTCAGACTGAGGCCGATGCCGCTCGTCGAGCCGCGGAGGACTCCGAGCGTGGCCGCCAGCAAGCCGAGCAGCAAAAAGAAGCGATGCGAGCGCGTTTGCTCGCCCAACTGAACAGCATCCGCAACACATTGATCAGGAGATTGGCGAACG
>CAZILJ010000394.1:0-1864 GCA_964539915.1 uncultured Acidobacteriaceae bacterium
CACCGCCGCAATTCAGGACTGACACGTGAGTGCGACCGATCCCCACATCTACGTTTACTCCCTCAATTCATCGACAGGAGTGCCAACAGCAGTAAGCGGCTCGCCATTTCTGACGGCGTCGGCGCCGTTTGATTTCGCCATTTCCCCGAACGGCCGCTATCTTTATGGGTTGGAAACCATCGTCGCCACGCAGAAGGATGCGCCGATTGAGGGCTTCTCGTTAAACTCCGGTACAGGCGCGCTGGCCTCGATCGGAACGTTTAGCGGCGTACCAACGGCTGAAGGATGCCAGTTTGACCAGACCGGCGTTTACCTTTTCTGTATCGACGCGCTTAGCGGTGGCAGCATGATGACCGTGAACGGCGCGAATCCGAGCTCGGGCGCACTGCTGCACGGGGCGGACCTGGCGGCGGCGCCGGACTTCCCGTTTGCAGTGACGGACTAAGGCTCGACGGCTCGGAGTCAGGTTGCTGGTTGTTGACGGTTTAGAGACCCGCATGAACCGCGGGTCTCTTTTTCATTTCTGCATGAGAGGTACAATAGGATCTTCCTTCTGCGATGCGTGGTCTGCTTATGGTCGGATGGCGGGGAGAGGGAATCGAGCTGGGTAGAAGGGTTGTACAAACTTTTTTCGCTATACCGACGTCTGAGAGGGTGAGGATTACTTCACCTGAATACCCGTTTAGGCCGCCGAAAGCTTTCAAACAGTGACTATCAAGATCAAAATCCTGAAGGGACGTGGGGAAAATGGGGGCGGGATCTTCCGCTGGCTGCCCCGCGACCCGGTTCTGCGCGCGGCGCTGGTGGCATTTCTGATTTTGGCAGTATCGTTTACGGTTTTGTTCTCTTATTTTTACGTCAAGTATGACCGGGTTATTGAGAAGCGGTTTCGCTCGCCTGTATTCGCCAATTCGGCCAAGATTTACGCACTTCCGAAAACGGTGCGCGACGGAGAGAAGATCGAGCCGCGCGAGATTGCGACAGAGTTGCGGCGAGCAGGGTATACCGACAAAGAAGGGCAATCCAGCCTTGGCAGTTTCCGCTTATTGAAGGATGGAATCGAAATCACGCCGGGGCAAGAGTCCTACCACAGCCCCGAACCGGCGCGCATCATCGTTCATGACGGGAAAGTGGACCAGATCAGCAGCAACGGCAACGACCTTTCTGCCTATGAACTGGAGCCGCAACTGGTGACCGCTCTGTTCGACGCGGAGCAGCGGTCGAAACGCGAAATCGTAAAGTACGATGAGATTCCCCCCATGATGGTGCAGGCAGTGCTGGCGATCGAAGACCGGCGCTTTTTTGAGCACAGCGGAGTGAATTTTCTGCGCATGGCGGAAGCGGCGTGGATCGACGTGATACGGGGACGGCATGATCAGGGCGGGTCGACGCTCACCATGCAGCTCTCGCGCGGATTTTTCCTGACACCCGAGAAGACAATCAAGCGGAAGCTGACGGAAATGCTGATTGCCGAGGAACTGGAACAGAAGTTCTCGAAGAAGCAGATTTTCGAGTTCTATGCGAACTGGGTTGACCTGGGGCAACGAGGATCGTTTGCCATCGGCGGTTTCGCTGAGGCCTCGAAAGCATACTTCAATAAGGATCTGAAAGACATCACGCTGCCGGAGGCAGCGCTGCTCGCAGGACTGATTCAGCGTCCCAGTTACCTTTCACCTTACCGTCACCCGGAACGCGCCATGGAACGCCGGAATCTGGTGCTGGAATCGATGGTGGACACCCACGCCATCACCCGCGAGCAAGCGGATAAAGCTAAGGCTGCACCGCTGAAACTGGCACCCCCGAACGTGGAGGCCAGCGACGCGCCCTACTACGTCGATATGGTGCGAGATACGCTGATCAGCAA
>CAZILJ010000395.1:0-3016 GCA_964539915.1 uncultured Acidobacteriaceae bacterium
ATGATGGAGCGCGGTCGCGGTGTTGCTGCTGGTCACTATGGCCGCTGGCTTGCCGGGCAATCAGGCGCATGTGTTCCCCGCCGCGCCACCGGGTTACCTTCATCCTGTTGGATGCCACGGTCACGCGCCAGCAACTCCCGCACCCACCGACTAGCAATGCTGCGTCAGCGGCCATCATTGGGCAATTCTCTTGGTACTTACAGAATCGGGGCGTACACGCTTGGCGAGTGCGGGACTTGACCCAGGAATCGCACTTGGCGACTGGGGCTGGGCGCGGATGTGACGACGTATTCGAAACCAGCCTCACTGGACTTGGCGTACGGCAAACATCCGGTCTCATTCCAGATATTTCTGCGGATGCGGCCGGGACGCTCCGAGCAGCAACATCACGGACATTGAGAAAACAGTATTGCTCAGAAGGATTCCGCCGTAGAATCTTTTGTGCAAAAGCGTCGCCATTCGGGGGAGAATGTCCGTCCATGATTCAGGCTCTGAAGACGCTGCGCGCCGTGCAGTGGGCGATGCTAGCCAGCATCGTACTTTACGGAATTCTCGGAGAAGTTGTAGGCCCGGTTCCCAGGGGAGTCGATCCATCTCTAAGCTATCTTTTTACAACTCTGGCGGTAGCCGCCGTCGGTGTGATCCTGGTGGTGCGGCGAACCCTGGTCCGGCGAGCAGGACAAAGTCTGAGAGCACGGCCAGACGATAGCCTCAGTCTTAATCACTGGAGGACGGGGTACATCGCCACCTACGCGCTATGCGAGGCGCTCGCGTTATTCGGCCTGATTCTCCGTTTTCGAGGAAGCTCTTGGCAGCAGAGCATTCTGTATTACCTGGGCGGCTTCGTTTTGCTCTTGTTCTTTCGCCCGAGGCAACCTGACAGCATTTGATTTTCTCTCAATTATGATGTTTCTGAGGTAATCGGATGTCGATCAACGAGCTCGAGGAGATGGTTGGGATGCGCGCCGCCGCGGCGGTCGTTCGCTGCATGCTGGACGCGATGAAGAACGAAGTGCGACCGGGAATTACCACCGCTGAACTCGATGAAGTCGGCGCGGGCGTGATGAGACAGCAGGGAGCACAGTCCGCACCTGCGCTCGTCTATCAGTTTCCCGGCGTGAGCTGTATCAGCCTTAACGATGAAGCCGTTCACGGCATTCCCGGCGAACGTGCGCTGCAGTCCGGCGACTTGGTTAAGCTTGATGTCACTGTTGAGAAAGACGGATTCATGGCCGACGCGGCGGTAACCGTCCCGGTCGGCGAAGTGACCGAAGAGCGCCGGAACCTGATCGCGTGCGCAGAGAGCGCCTTCGCGAAGGCTATGCTGGTGGCGCGAGCAGGTTTTCGAGTTTGGGAGATCGGTCGCGAGGTCGAACGGGAGGTGCGGCGCAGCGGATTTTCTGTGATTCGGGACCTGGCAGGGCACGGCATTGGCCGCACCATCCATGAAGAGCCCCGCGTGCCGAACTACCCCGATGCGCAGGCGAATCAGGTACTCACAGAAGGCTTAGTGATCACGGTAGAACCGATTATCTCTGCTGGATCGGGCCGGTCGTTCCTGGCACCGGATGGATGGACGATCATGACGGCCGATCACCGACCGTCGGCGCACTACGAACACACGCTCGTAATCACCAAGGGCGCGCCAATTCTTCTCACGGCGGCTTGAGGTCAATCGGCCGGTGAGACTATGTGTTGATGTGGCAGGTTGACAGGCCGCGCTTCTCCAAATACTGCTGGTGATAGTCTTCCGCCGGATAAAATGTCACCGCCGGAACGATCTGAGTGGCGATCGGCTTCGAATAGCGGTGCGCCTTCTCGAGCGATTCTTTCGAGGCCTGGGCTTGCGCTTGCTGTTCCGGCGAATGAAAAAATATCGCCGTTCGATACTGCGAGCCCCAATCTGGACCCTGGCGATTCACCTGTGTGGGATCGTGGTTCTCCCAAAAAACTTTGAGCAGCTCCGCATAAGTCACTTTGGTGGGATCGAACTGGACTTCCACGGCTTCGGCGTGGCCAGTGCGGTCGGTACAGACCTCTTTATAGGTTGGGTTCTGAGTCTGGCCGCCGGTATAGCCAACCCGGGTCGAGACCACGCCCGGCATCTGTCGGAAGGTGGCTTCGACTCCCCAAAAACATCCTGCTGCAAATGTAGCCTTCTCCATTGCGCTCTGCTCCCAACGAATGAGTAGTTCGATCTGTATTGTCCCTCATTGGATGAGCGAACGCCAGAAAAGTCACAGGCGTGTAAAAACAGAAAAGATGCCCCCTCGGGTGATTGACGCTCCCGGGGAATCACGATAGAGTCCGGGAAGGGTTCTCGAAGGGTTCGTATCCGTGTTTTTGACCAGCCACTTCCAAACCGGGCCAAGAACTGTGCACAGAATGGCGGTCCTGGTTTTCCTGGTTTTGACCACCACGGCGGCCTTGGCGGTCTCTGGATTCACGTCGCAGAGACGACTCGGTTATCGCACGGGAGATCAATGGGAGCCCGCGATCGCGGCCGACAGCCACGGGCACGTTTACGTCCTCTACCCGCAGTATGGTGCCGTTCCGGACTGCCCCGCTTGCACTGCCCCGGCTGTAGCCCTGCTGGTCAGCAGTGACAGTGGAGTTTCGTGGCAACAATCACGGGCGCTTCTTCCCTTCCCTACAGGCCAATTTGATCCGCAGATCGCGGTAGATCCGGTGGACCGGCAGACGGTGTACGCGTCGTGGATGCAGAATAACAAGCGTGACATTGTGGTGGCCCGGTCGCAAGACTTCGGCCGAAACTGGTCATTTTCGTGGGCAGAGCGTGGCCAGGAGGATGCCGACAGGCCGGTATTGACGGTCCGTGGGACGGACGTTTACATCGGGTTCAATCACGAAGAGAAATTCTTTGTTTCCGCATCGCATGATGCCGGACAGACTTTCATCACGGTTCAGGTGAATCCCAATGCCGGGCCCGGATCGTCGTTGGCGGGCGGGGCCACAATCGACCCAGCAGGAAATGTCTATTTTGCCTGGACAGCCT
>CAZILJ010000396.1:0-9052 GCA_964539915.1 uncultured Acidobacteriaceae bacterium
TCTTGCGGCGCAACTCTGAACCCGGGCACAAAGTTCTGCAACAAGTGCGGCGCTGCGGCCTCTGCGCTGCCAACCGCCCCAAGCCCAACCTCGATGGCCCCGCCGTCGGCTCCGACCGGCGGCAGCAGCGCTCTCAAAGTCATCCTCATCGTCGTAGCCGTGATCGTGGGCATCGGAATCCTCGTCATTGCGACAATCGGCATCATTGGGTATCGCATTGCCAGCCGCTCCCACGTATCCCAGAACGGCGACCACGTGAAGGTCGAGACTCCCTTTGGCTCCGTCGAAACTTCCAAGGATCCCGATCAGGCAGCGAAAGACCTGGGAGTGGATATCTATCCGGGGGCGGAAGTCCAGCGCAACGGCGCTTCTTCCGCGTCGTTTGGCGGCATTCATACCTCGACCGCCGTCTTCCAAAGCAACGACCCGCCCGACAAAATCTGCAGCTTCTATAAATCTCGGTTCCCCGGGGCGATGGTGACCTCCTCCGAGCAGAATCACTGCAACATCGTTTCCAACAATCAAAGAAACATGATTACCATCAACATCGCAGCCAACGGTGACACAACCAAGCTTCAGATCACCAACGTGAGCAAAAAGTCATTTTAAGAAACGGCCCATGCCACACAGCGCGGCAGATTTCGTGCCGGACTCAAAGTTATCGCTCAATGCATCCGGACTGGCTGAGGCTCTCCGCTCCCATGTTCACGGCGAAGTTCGCTTTGACGACGGCAGCCGCGCCCTCTACTCGACTGATGGTTCCAATTACCGCCAGGTCCCGATCGGCGTCGTTCTTCCTCGCCATGCCGACGATGTCCTTGCCGCGATTTCCGTCTGTCGCGAATTCGCCGCGCCCTTACTTTGTCGCGGCGGCGGCACATCTCTCGCCGGCCAGTGCTGTAACGTGGCCGTCGTCCTGGATTTCTCCAAATACATGGCGAGGATCCTCGAGATCGATCCCGCGCTCCGTATCGCTCGCGTTCAACCCGGCGTCGTGCTCGATCATCTTCGCAACGCCGCCGAAAAACATCACCTGACCTTCGCCCCCGATCCTGCCAGCCACGAGCGCTGCACCATCGGCGGCATGATCGGCAACAACTCCTGCGGCGTCCACTCCGTCATGGCCGGCAAAACCGACGACAACATCGAAGAACTGGAAATCGTCACCTACGACGGCACCCGCCTGACAGTCGGCCAGAATTTCATTCGTGCGGCCAACGAAGCGATTTCCGATCAGGTGAGGACAACCGCCGGCCGTCGGGTCGCCAAGACAGATGTGGGGACAGCCACCCTCGGCAGTCCAGGCGGCGCGGAAGTATCGGGCCGCGGTTCAGCCCGCGCCACTCAGATTTACAATTCCCTAAAACAAATCCCCGACGAATACGCCGACCTGATCCGCCAAAAATTTCCCAACATTCCGCGCCGCGTCTCCGGCTACAACCTCAACTATCTGCTGCCGGAAAACGGCTTCCACATGGCGCGCGCCCTAGTCGGCTCCGAAGGCACCTGCGCCACAGTCCTCGAAGCCACGTGTCGCTTAGTCGAAAGTCCCCCACAGCGCATCCTTTTAGTCGTCGCCTATCCTGACATCTATCAGTGCGCCGACCACGTCCCTGAAATCCTGCAGCACAAACCCATCGGCCTCGAAGGCTTCGACAAACTCCTCGTCTACTACAACCGCACCAAGGGCATGAACCCCGAAGGACTCGCCATGCTCCCCGAAGGCGGAGGCTGGCTCATGGTCGAGTTCGGCGGCCAGACCCTAAAAGAAGCCGAAGCGCAAGCTCGCGGTCTAATCGACGCACTCAATCACAGCGCGAATCCTCCAAACACGCGCCTCCTCTCCGGCCAGCAAGCCAAACGCATTTGGGAGATTCGCGAAGCCAGTCTTGGCGCGACTTCGCACGTGCCCGGCGAGCCGCTGACCTGGGAAGGATGGGAAGACGCTGCGGTCGCTCCCGACAAGCTCGGCGGCTATCTTCGCGACCTGGGCAACATGATGGCCGCGTTCAACTACAAAGGCTCGTTCTACGGACACTTCGGCCACGCCTGCGTCCACACGCGCCTGAACTTCGATCTTCGATCCGCCAACGGCATCGCGAAATTCCGCAAGTTCGTCGAAGAAGCTGCAGATCTGGTCATCAGCTACGGCGGGTCCCTCTCCGGCGAACACGGCGACGGACAAGCCCGCGCCGAACTCCTTCCGAAAATGTTCGGTCCGGAGTTAATGCAGGCCTTCCGCAAGTTCAAGTCCGCATGGGATCCCGACTGGAAGATGAATCCCGGCAAGCTCATCGACCCCTACAAGCTCGACGAAAATCTCCGCCTCGGCCCCGACTACTCTCCCTGGGAACCGGAGACGCGCTTTCAGTTTCCCGCCGACCACGGCAGCTTGTCGCACGCCGCCCTGCGCTGCATCGGTGTTGGCAAATGCCGTCGCGAAGAAGGCGGCGTCATGTGTCCCAGCTATCGGGTCACACGCGAAGAAGAACACTCCACCCGTGGCCGCGCTCACCTTCTCTGGGAGATGACGCAGAGCCCGGCCCGAGAAGATGGGATCATCCGCGATGGCTGGCGCAGCGAAGAAGTCAAGCAAGCGCTCGATCTCTGCCTCGCCTGCAAGGGATGCAAGAGCGATTGCCCCGTCAACGTGGACGTCGCCACCTACAAGGCCGAGTTCCTCTCTCATTATTATGAAGGCCGCGTCCGCCCGCGCAGCGCCTATGCCTTCGGCAACATCGATCTCTGGGCGCGCCTCGCGTCGAACGCTCCCGGCCTCGTGAATCTCACCACCCAGCTGCCGTTCTTCCGCGACATCGCGAAACTGGTCGCCGGAATATCCCACCAGCGCTCGATCCCGGTCCTCGCTCCCGAAACCTTCAAGCAGTGGTTCCGACGCCGCCAAAAACGAAACGCCGCGGGTGCCCCACTTCTGCCCGGTTTTGACAGAAGGGGGAATTCTCCCCGCCAACCCGACGCACCGCCCGATCGCAGCCCCGAAGGGGCGGAACATGAAAGCCCGGCGCGGCAGTGCCGGGAACACGAAACCCGCGCGAGCCAGTCCCGGAGGGACGACGCCGACGCCCCCGCCGTCCTTCTCTGGCCTGACACATTCAACAACTATTTCCTCCCCGCCACCGCCATCGCCGCCGTCGAAGTCCTCGAAGCCGCCGGATACGGGGTTCTCCTCCCCCGGGCCAACCTCTGCTGCGGACGCCCGCTCTACGACTTCGGCATGCTTGACCGCGCCCAAACCTTGCTCCTCGATATTCTGGACGCACTCTCCCCCGAGATCGAAGCCGGAATCCCCGTCGTCGGACTCGAGCCCAGCTGCATCGCCGTCTTCCGGGACGAACTGATCAACTTCTTCCCCAACGACCAGCGCGCCCAAGCCCTCTCCCGCCAGACATTCCTGCTCAGCGAATTCCTCGATCGCAACTCCGGCCAGGCCCCGCTGCCTCGCTTCGAACGCAAAGCCCTGCTCCACGGGCACTGCCATCACAAATCCATCCAGAGGATGACCGCCGAAGAGTCGCTCCTGCGCCGCATCGGCATCGACTTCACGGCTCCAGCTCCCGGATGCTGCGGCATGGCCGGCTCCTTCGGCTTCGAGCACGACAAATACGACGTCTCCGCCGCCATCGGCGAACTCGAGCTTCTCCCCGCCGTCCGCAGTGCGCCCGCCGACTGGCTCATCATCGCCGACGGATTCAGTTGCCGCGAGCAGATTGCCCAAGGCACCGGCCGTCACGCGCTCCACCTCGCCGAAGTCCTCCAGATGGCCCTCAATCCTTCGCGCCAGGCCGACGATCCTTTCCCTGAATCGCATTTCGTCCGCCAGCGCGAAGCCGCCCTCCGCTCTTCCATGAAGCGCGCCGCCCTGGGACTCGGAGCCCTAGCCGCTACCGGATTCCTCCTGTCCCGCCTGACCCGCAACCACTGACGTATCAGCCACTTAAGCCTGAAGCAGCCCCACCTTTCTTAGCGTCCTTCGCGCACCCTCAGCGCACTTTGCGGTAAAGGTTTCTTGGGCCCCCCGTAGCTCTTCCAACCCCGCCTATAGCTCAATCACCCCGTTATCTGGGACAATAGTCTGCGCGTCTCCCGAGCCCTCCGAGGCTCAGCCCGAACCCCCGCGCCCTCTGGACGCGCTTATGGATCGTGAAATTCCAACTCTCGTCCGCACCGACGTCGCTCCGGCGGCCTCGTCCGCACCTCAGGTGTCGGCGGCAACACCCTTGCGCGGATCGGTCCTCGTCCTGATCCAGTTCGATGTTTGCGAAGAGATTCGCCTCGACGTGCTCCGCACCATCTTTGGCGCGCGCACCGCCGCGACCAGCTTCAAGCATCAAGCTCCCGGATACGTCCGCTACCAGCGGACTCCCGTCGAGGAGACGCTCGAGCCCCTGATTCTCGACAGCGGCGAGCGCCTCGAGGGCGAAATCAAGTACTACGACTACGGCGTCGTCAGCCTGGTCTTCGAGCTTCCGTTCTCCGGGGGATGGGACACTCTCGTCGAACTCTCCTGCCGCTGGACGTCCGACACGAACTTCGAAGCGCTGGCCTCGCGTATCGTCAAGCAGAAGCTCGAACGCGCCGCTCCCGCGCTGGTCAAGCCCTACAAAGAATGGCTGACTGAGGACTACTTCATCTTCCACGTGCGCGAGATTGCCGGATCTCCCTCCGCCAACGACCTGCTGGCCGCGCGCGCCGACGAGATTTCCCAAATCGTCCGCGGCGAAATGGCCAAGCTCTCCGATGGCGAGCGTCAGGAAGTTCTGCAGTCGAAGATTTCCTATTACCCGAACGATCTCGCCGTGATCGGATGGAACGCCGCGTTCATTTACGACGATCCCGCGGGCGCCGAGACCGCCATCCAGCTTCTGCAGTACGCCAACTCGCAGCTCCTCGAGTTCCGCCACTATGATGACCTGCTCACCAAGGAACTCGAGAAAGTCTACGACTTCCTCGAAACCGGAGGAACGGGAACGTGGGCGCGCTGGCGGACGGCGCGGGCCGCGTCCAAGCTGCACACCGTCCTGCTCGACGTGAACGAACTCACCGAACGCGCCGACAACGCCATCAAGTTCCTCAGCGACATGTTCTCCGCGCGCCTCTACAAACTGTGCGCCGCCAAAGTCGGAGTCCCCGACTACAAAGACCTGGTCAAAGAGAAACTGCAAACCGCCGAAGACCTCTACCGCTTCATGGTCGACCAGTTCAACCAAAGCCGCGCCTTCGTTCTGGAATTGATGGTCGTCGTAATCCTGATCATCGAACTTGTCTACTTCTTCCGCGGCAAACCCATCTAGATTCCTTCCAGCTTCGTCGTTCCACCATCACGCGAGGGTGCCCCATCCTAGCCACGCGCCGGGTACTTCATGCTTTGCCGCAGTTTGTGCGGCCAGGGTGGGGGTCATCGGGCGAAGAAGCGCAAAAACGCGCTCCTTCAGGATGACAAATCAAGATCCACCCGGGTTCGATACACTGTCCCCACACCAAAACGGGGGATAGCATGCGAGGACTGAAAGACAAGCGCGTCGTGATCACGGGTGGCGCGAGCGGGATTGGCGCGGCTACGGCTGCACGCTTTCTGGAAGAAGGATCGCGCGTGTGCGTGGTCGATCGCGATGCCACGGCCTGCGAACACATTCGCCACGAGTTGCGCGGGCTGGGCGAAGCCGGCATTACTTCCGCCATCATCGCCGACGTAACCGACCTGATGCAGGTGGAGGCCGCGTTTGCCGAGGCGATCCGGCTGATGGACGGCATCGACGTGCTCATCAACAACGCGGGCATCAGCATTCGCCACAAGTTTCTTGACATCACTCCCGAGGAGTGGGAGAAGGTGATTTCCGTGAACCTGACCGGCGTGTTCTACGTGGCGCAGACTGCGGCGCGGCACATGTGGGAGAACGGCAGCGGCGTAATTCTGCAAACGGCGTCGACCAACGGCGTGATGGGATATCCGTATTACGCCGCTTACAACGCGAGCAAGGCGGGAGTGATTGAGCTGACGCGGTCCATGGCGCTGGAGCTGGCGCCGAAAGTGCGCGTGTGCGCCGTGGCTCCGGGATACGTGCTGACGCCGATGCAGCGCGCCGAATATTCCGACGCGATGCTCGAGGAAGTGAACCAGAAGATTCCCCTGCGCCGCCACGCCGCGCCCGAGGAGATAGCGGGATTGTTCGCCTACCTCGCATCGGATGATGCGGCGTTTGCCACCGGTCATGTGTTCACGATGGATGGAGGAGAGACGGCGGGAGGCCTGGCCAGCCGATGACGTCCAGAGCCTGAAGGGGCGATTGATTTGGGTGCTTTACGGCATGTTTGACGGCTTGCCCTGATACGAAAAACAATGAAGGCTGCTGGATACGAATCACGATGAAAGCTACTGTGTTTCTTGGCGGAGGACGGATCACTGGCGCGCTGGCTGCGGGGCTGCGGCTCGCGGGATATGAGCGGGAGATTGTGGTCTACGATCGCAATCCGGAGAAGTTGCGCGAGCTGCGGCGTGAGTCGCGGGTGAAGCCGGCGCGGGATCTGAGGTCCGCGGTCGAGCAGGCGGAGATGTTGATTGTGGCGGTGCGTCCGGCATCGGTTGCAGAGATGTTGGACGAGGTCGTGGAGTGCGGATCTGCGGCGCCGAAACTGTGTGTGAGCCTCGCCGCAGGCATTCCACTGTGGAAACTGCGAGCGCGTCTTGGACCTGAGGTGCATTGGGTGCGGGCGATGCCGAGTCCGGTCTGCCGCATTGGGAGGGGACTGACGCCGCTGAGCTTTGAGCGCAATGTTGCGAAGGCGGGCCGCGCCCGCGTGCGCAGACTGTTTGAGCTGGTCGGAGTTGTGCTGGAAATACCCGAGCGACAGATGGATGCGATCACGGCGACGCATTCTCCCACGCACGGCTATCACGCGCTTGCCACTCTGGTGCAGGCCGCACAACGTGCGGGACTGGATCGAGAGACCGCGTTGACAGCGGCGGCTCATGCGTTGAGCGACGGCATCGCGTACTGGCGCGAGAGCGGCGTGGGGCTTGCCGATCTTCTGCAGGAGGCGGCCACGCCCGGAGGCATTGCCGCAGCGACGATCTCGGCGATGGACAAATCGGGGTATGCGAAAGCGGTCGCGAAAGGATTAAAAGCGGGCGTCCACCAGGCGCAACGCAACGCCAGGCGCTGAATGGGAGACGTTTCTGCGTTACCTTGGTCACCAGCCGATTCGACCCAGGTCTGTCAGAATATGGAGGTGAACCTTCTCCCGAAACTATGGAAGGTATGACCTGCCCGATGCAGCTGCAATGGAAATTCTGACACCCAAGGCGACTCGACGTAGCACGCGGCTCCGCGTGGAGATTCCAGTTAGCGTAACCAGCCTCGACCGGCGGCGGCCCTTTGCCGAGAAGTGCGTGGTGGTGATCGTCAGCGCGCAAGGATGCGGGTTCCGAAGTTCGCGCGCCTTGCCGATGGAGACTCCGGTCATGATCAGCGACCTGCCTGGCGGAGGAAGCGTGACCGCGCGGGTGGCCAACTGCTTGCCATTGGGCAATGACGGAAAGTATTTCCTGATTGGGGCGTCGCTCTATACGCACGGAAATGTGTGGAAGATTGCAGATGCTCCAGGAGACTGGAACACGCTGGCGCAAGCGGCGGCGGCTTCCGGTCCAGGGGCCGGCATCAGTGACGCGGATAGCGCTCCGGTGCTGACTGTGAACAAGAAAGCCTGGCCGTACAATCTGTTCTCCGAAGGCGCAGAAGCTCATCCCGGGCGCAAATAAGATTTCTCAAACTCCTTGCCGAGGATTGCCCGCCCAGCCAGACCCAGCAAGCTGCGTCTCTTGATCAAAATGAAGAAGCGCAAGAACCCGCCCGCGCGAAATCAGAGAAAACGCGTCGGTCTGGGGCTTTCGTAACTTCGCCAACTGAACGGTCGCTGCGATACTTCCGGATATGGCCGAACAGTTGAACTCGACGGAGCCCGCGTTGTCAGCGAATGAAAACAAGCCAGTCGATCGTCCGTTTCGCGTGAAACTGCGAGGCTCGGTGCTGACCCTGGTGCGGTTGCCGAACCGGCGCTCGGTGAGGGCGGCGTTCCATCAGCTCTCAACGTCGGGCGGAACGATCCATCTGGAAAAGCCGCTTGACGAGAAGGTGGAAGTCGAACTGATTTTTCACATTGGCGAAACGACGATCCGTGGGAAGGCTCAGATGCTGTTTCCCATGTGGGCGACGCAAGGATGGCTGCAGCCTTTCCGCTTCGTGGACCTGTCCGATGCCAACCGCGAAATTCTGGACACAAACCTAAAATCCTTTCTGGGCGACGCGACAAAGGCCGCATCCGCCGGCGCCTGAACTCCTAGACTCTTTATCTGCGTGAAGTTCATCCCACCATTCTCTTTTGCCTCTCCACCGTATTGTTACCCTGGTTACATTCGTTCTAAAGGTCGGAGAGCTATCATCCAGATTAGGGCCTCCTTATGAAACGACTCAGCTTTGTGGTGTCTCTGACCAACAACGACAACGATTATCAGCAGGAACAGGCCGCGGCGGCGGAAAAAGCTGGGCGACGTTGCGGCGTGGATGTGAAGATTATTCAAGCGAACAATGATGCTCTGGCGCAAAGCCAGCAACTACTGCACTACGTTCAGGATTCTTCGGTGGCCCGTCCGGATGCGATCATGTTCGAGCCGGCGGGCGGGACGGCGTTCCCGCAGGTGGCGCGCGCGGCGGCCGCAGCAGGGATTGGGTGGGTCGTGCTGAATCATGAAGTCGATTACATTCTGGAACTGCGGCGCGCTTACAAGGTTCCGGTTTTTGCGATCAGCTCCGATCACGTAGAGGTTGGCAAGATTCAGGGGAGGCAATTTGCGACGCTGCTGCCGAATGGCGGATCCATGTTGTACATCGAGGGACCGGCGAACAGTTCCGCTGCAAAAGAACGAACGATCGGAATGAACATGACCAAGCCGGCAAACATTCAGGTGAAGACGATGCGGGCGAATTGGACGGAGGAGAGCGCACATCGCTCGGTGAGTTCGTGGCTGCGATTGCGG
>CAZILJ010000397.1:0-1503 GCA_964539915.1 uncultured Acidobacteriaceae bacterium
TGTCCACCAACGTCTCGATACGTGAACCGTCAAGGTTGGCGCGCATTACCCTCATGCCTTCACGGTCCGACCAGTAGAGTTTGCGATTCAGTTTGTCGATTTGGATCTGCTTGGGAGTGAATGTGCCACCGGGCGGAATGATGGTGGTCACGTGTTTCCCGTCGAGATCGGATCGCAGGATCGAACCATCATTGGCCTTCAGATTGCCCATGTTGGTCCAGTACAGATGTCCCGCCGCCGCATCGATGGCCAACCCGTCGGGCAGTTTTCTTCCCTCCTCGAGGATGACTTTCAAATTCGAGCCATCTGGATTCACCGACATGATCCGGCCCGACGCGACGTCGAGGAAAAAGAGTCGGCCCGCAACGGCGCTATCAAGCCTAGGCGCATCGGTTGGCTTTGAGACTTTGGCGCTCATATGGGGGGCCTTTGATTTGCTTCGAGTCACGTAACAGCTCCTTCTGGCACAGTTGCAGGCGTGCATTCATCAACAACTCCTGTTGCGAGATTCACGTGCTTAGGTTGTAAGAAAGTCATAAATACGCTTGAAGCAGCCTGGGCGAGGGCTTGCGCCATATGCCCCGCTGCTGTCTTGCTCATGCTGGAACTACTTCTGAGATGCGTAACCGAGTCTGTCGGAATTGTGGCCACTTGCGCGTGATTTCCTTATCCCCCGAACGGGGCAGTACGGGTCTGACTGCTGCTGCCAATTTGCCGTTTGATCATGCGCGTACCGTAAGCGGCCGAGACCTTCGGCAGAAGACTCTATATTTCGATAGGTCGCTATCGACTGCTGAGATAGACCCCGCGCATTCGAGGTCGCGTCCAGTGGCGCATCCTGACTAATTGGGAGGCTTCGCCTGCTCGCCGCGAAAAGACTTGCCTGCGCACTACGACTGAACAGATGGGAAAATTCCGGGATCTAATTTCCAAAAACGGCAAAGTGGCGCTCATGGCGGACCCCGGCGACGTCCTGATTTTCGTCAAGGTCCGCCAAATACTTGAAAGGCCCGAAAGCATCCTGTCGAGCCTGCGGACCCGAAGCTGCACGACTGTGTGATGCTCAACACCAGGAACAGCGAGACTGTCAGTTGCATTGAACCTGTGCACTACGCTCAGCTAACCACTGCACTAGTTCAATTAACTGGTGCATCGTCGGTACGCTGTTCATTGGTTTGCCTTGGCGCCGGCACGGCGCACAAGAATCAAATCCTTGCGACAAAACGATGCGGTTCCCTAACTCGCTAATTTACAAAATGGGAATGTCGGCCCCGAAGAAACTTTTCCATTGTGCGGCCTCACCGCGGCCTAAGAGCGCGCACTCATGGCGCGCTGGCGTACGCTGTGATATAGGGCTTGCGTCTTGGCATTGGGCGGCACGCCGAAAAAGCGCCTCAGCAACTCGCAGCAGCGCGCGTAGGCCTGCAATGCTTCGCTGTGATCTCCGATCTCGTGGTGGCAGAGCATCAAGCCCCGATACAGACCCTCGTTGAGCGAGTCGAG
>CAZILJ010000398.1:0-5300 GCA_964539915.1 uncultured Acidobacteriaceae bacterium
GTCTTCCCCACGCATCGCCAAGCACGCGCACGTGCCCATGCAGTCCGGCAGCGATGCGGTGTTGCGCCGCATGCACCGCAAGTATCGTCCCTGGCATTATCGCGCGAAGATTGAGAAGATCCGCGCCGCCATGCCCACCGCCGCGATCGGCGCCGACGTGATGGTCGGATTCCCCGGCGAGACCGACTCTGAATTCGAAGCCACACGGCGAATGATCGAAGACCTGCCGTTCACCTACCTGCACGTCTTTACGTACTCGGCACGTCCCGGAACTCCCGCTGCGGAGATGGCCAATCAGGTTCCGGTCCATATCGCGCGCCAACGCAACCGCATTCTCCGCGAGTTGGCCGCTGAGAAGAAACTATCGTTCATGCGCGGTTTCATCGGCAAAGAAATCGAGGCCATCACCCTCCGCTCGTGTGATGTCGGCGCCCCCGCCCGCGACGTAGTCGACACGAATTCAGCCGAGGTCGAAACGTTGACCTCCGGCTTTACCGAAGCCCTAACCGACAATTACCTGAAGCTGCGCCTGCGCGGACATCACGAGCCAAACCGCTGGCTACAAGCCCGGATCGACGACGTAGTGGATGGAGCGCTGACGGGCGTTCGTCCCTTGTAGCGCCGTTGTCCCGGCGGCTGTCGTGGGGGCGTCTCGCCCCACCTCGACGAGAGGCAGCATCACTGGCAACCGCCTGGCTGCTGCGTCCTTGCTTGCTCCCGCTTAGCGCTTAACGCCTGCACAACGCCGCCCGGATCTTCCGATTCGGGAACGCGCACGTCCGCCTCCGGCTCATAAGCGCCGGTGCGGGAAGCTTCGCTACCGGTCACGAAAATAATCCACCCGGTGGGACAATATCGTTTGAACAACTCCATCAGATGACGGTTCACTATGTCCGGCACGGTACGGCAGGTCACGAAAATCCCGCACCTTCCCGTCTCAATTTCATACCGGGCCTGCGTAGGGCTGTGCGCGGAGATTACCTCAAAGCCGCTGCTGCGAA
The DNA here is from genome assembly GCA_964539915.1 of uncultured Acidobacteriaceae bacterium. Lineage (GTDB taxonomy): Bacteria > Acidobacteriota > Terriglobia > Terriglobales > Acidobacteriaceae > Sulfotelmatobacter. The sequence continues at coordinate 1,002 of CAZILJ010000398.1, forward strand.
GAGCTGCTTCTCGCCGCTTCGATTTTTCAGAATCGAAACTGAGGGAAAGAACTGTTTCATCAATCGTCACGGCTAATTCAGATGCATAGAACAGCGCCCGAAGTTGTCGCCATCGGCAGGTCCTGCCTTACTCAATTACTTAGTCATTCCGCGCGAAGCCGGGGAACCTGTTGTCTGCAGGCAGCGCAACCACGGTCAGAAAATCCCGTCCGTCGTATCATTACGCCATGCGAGCCCTCCGACTAGTGCTGCTCCCGCTGCTCTTGGCAGGAATCACCGCTGCGCAAGAGCCAGTTGCTTTCCCAGCCCCCGATGGCTATCAACTCCACGCCGATCAATACGGCAAAGCTGAGCGCGCCGTCGTGCTGGTTCATGGCGGCCGCTTCACCAGGAAGGACTGGGCGAAGCAAGCGCAGACCTTCGCCAACGCAGGCTTCCGTGTCCTGGCCATCGACTTTCGTGGATACGGCCAGTCCCAAGCGGGATCGCAGACCGTCGACGGCCTACACTACCCGGACGTCTTGACCGCAGTTCGATATCTCCACTCGACTGGGGCACACACTGTCTCCATCGTAGGCGGGAGTATGGGAGGCGATGCCGCCGGCGACGCTTCGGCAGAGTCCAAGCCCGGCGAGATCGATCGCATCGTGTTGCTCGGGTCCGAAGGGGGCGACACGCCCGAGCGCATGAAGGGTCGAAAACTGTTCATCGTGACCCGGGATGACCAATCCGGCGATGGACCGCGCTTGCCCGGCATCCGCAAGCAGTACGAGAAAACTCCGGAGCCTAAGCAACTGGTGATCCTCGAAGGCTCAGCTCACGCTCAGTTCATCTTCAATACCGAGCAGGGCCCGCGACTCATGCAAGAACTGTTGAAGTTCCTTTCACAGCCGTAATATCAGAACCGTACTGGTACTGCGCTCGTCGCCATTGTCGCGTAGCGGCTTATGGATCCCGATCCTCTTCGTTCCCATCGGCGTCATCCCGAGCGGAACTGTTCCTCCTTCGAAGAGAGGATGGCGCGCATCCCTACCATTCCCCGAATCAAACTGAACCCACCTCGGGCAAGCTGCGATCCAACGCCGAAACCGCGACGGTCTTTGCGCGCTCAACGGTCGTCCTTTCGGCCTGGTTGCCAGACGGGTGTTGTGCCCACTAGCAGAAATTGAACGCCTCTGACCGGAACTACATTTGGTGGTCCTCCAATTCGAGGCTCAGTCCGTGCCCTCTCAAGATATCCTCGGCCAGCGGCAACTCTCCTCCCCGAAACCGCAACTTATCTCCGGAAAGCATGTCTCGAATTCGGCCTCAGGCCTTCTCTTGAGGCACCCAATAAAGGAGCAACCTAATGACAAAACTAAGTCGCTTGATGCTGTGCGTGGTGCTTGCCGGTCTAACTACGGCGTGGGCAGTCGCGCAAGATTCCGACGCAGACGCAAAATCCAAGGGCGAGGTGAGAAACATCACCGGATGCCTCAGCAAGAGCGGTAGCAATGAATACCTTTTGACTGGCACCGATGGCAGCACCTGGGAAATTCACGGCAACAACGCTGTCAATCTTGCGAAGCACGTGGGCCATACCATTGAAGCCAAGGGTGTGGTTTCGCATTCCAAGATGCATAACATGAAAGAAGATGAGAAAGACATGGCGCACGATACCGGCTTGAAGAACAACACGGCCGAGCACGGACACCTGAAGGTCACCGACGTCCACATGGTCTCCGACTCCTGTCAGCAATAGCTCTTCGATTGCACCAAACGACGGACGGCCACTCTAAGCTGTCCGTCGACTTTTCTACAGTTGTCGTGCAACACGGTTGCCGAGTTCCTTGATCTGCTTCTCCTTTTCCGCAGCAGAAATCTCCAAATCTAGATTGATATAGAAACGTACGTTGCCTTTGCGGACGTGGAGCGCATGGTTCGCGTCAAAATAAGCTTCATCTCCAAGGCCAGCCACCGCCGTTGGCGGCCCATAAAACTTACTTAATTTGCTGAACAAGTCCGCCGAGACCGACGCTGACGGATCCACGTACGCTCGAAACCACAACTCGCCCCGAGTGGCGCCTTGGGGTGGATATTTGCAATCCGTTCCCGTCGCGGTGTTCGCGAAGGGTCGCGGAGCTAGGCTCTTTTGCGGCGAATCGTATGTCCTCCCTAGACCCTTGCTCACGTCCGCTGCCGGCCGCAGCGAGCACAGGTCCGCCGGAGGTTCGGCTGCCCTGGCCGACCGAACCGCACACGTGGCTACGAGGAATGTTGCTGCAATCAAAGTCGGTGGTATGAACGAAAGCGTGTTCAAACGAGCCATGGGAGGCTCCTTTGCTCGTGATTTAACCCGCCACATTGGGTAGCGTAACAGACGGCACCTGAACGACCGTCCGTTGCTAGCTCCTCTAGCATAGTTCCGGCCGCATCGATGTGCCCGATCACACGCCGGCGAACGATCGCAGTAAAATAGTCAATGTTCGCTCGCTTCCTGCCAAAGAAGCGCGCACAATAAAACGCCGTAGAAAACTCCAGGGAACAGGCACAGCGTTATTGGAACTAGTCTTCAGGAGGACTCGATGAATAAGAAACCAAGCTCCAGCGACTCGATCAAACCGTCCGCCCAACCCCGCTTCCACCAGACCGCCCGCGAGCTCCAGGCATTCGGCACGGTGACCAATGAGATGCCGTTGCAATTGGAAGAGCCCGTCCGGCTCGAAATGACTGAGCAACTCAATCAGCTCTTGGCCGACACAATGACACTTCGCGATCTCTACAAGAAGTCCCATTGGCAGGTGTCAGGAGCCACTTTCTATCAGCTCCATCTTCTCTTTGATAAACACCACACAGAACAGAACGAGATCGTCGACACGATCGCGGAACGGATTCAGCTTCTTGGCGGAGTCAGTATCGCGATGGCGGCCGACGTCGCCGAGTTGACCCGTATTCCACGCCCGCCCAAGGGACGCGAAGAGGTTCCCGTGCAACTGTCCCGTTTACTGGATGCGCACCAGATCGTCATTACTCATTGCCGACAACTCGCCGAGCGCTCCACCAAACTGGGCGACCCTGGCACTAACGATCTGGTAGTGAGCGATGTGCTCCGGCCCAGCGAGCTTCAAGTCTGGTTCTTGAGCGAGCACTTGGTCAACGCGCCGCTGGTGGAAGCCGAGCCCCTGCGGGAATCGGCATAAAACACCAAAGGCGCAGGCCTGAGGCCTGCGCCTTTGGTTTCCTTCCCAGATTCAGAGGATGGCCCGTGCTCACTCAATGAACTTTCATTTTGCAAGGAGCACCAACCACCACAGAGGCCGGCCCATTCCTCGATGAATAACTGCAGTCCGCTCGATTCTGTTTCCTCTTGACAATCAGTACAAGAAGCGTATTCTTCCTCTTGACGTTCAGGAGATACCGCATTCATGGTCGACGAATCCAGTGATCTCGTCCAAGGCACCTTGGATATGCTCATTCTGAAAACGCTGGCTCTCGAACCGATGCATGGATATGGAATTGCTGCTCGGCTCGAACAAATGAGCGGAGGCACGTTTCGTATCAATGCTGGCTCGCTGTTTGTTGCGTTGCAACGGCTGCGGCGAGCAGGGCTGATCAGAAGTGAATGGAAAGCCACCGAGAATAGCAGGCGCGCAAAGTACTACACGCTCACGCAGCAAGGACGAAAGCGGTTTGACGTCGAGACCCGAGAATGGGGAAGGCAAGTGGCGGCCATCACCAGAATCCTGGAGGCGTCATAGGAAGATATGTCTTCGCTACGTAATTTAGCCGACGGGCTCCGATCGTTGGTTCGAAAGGAAAAAGTCTGTCAGGAATTGGATGAAGAATTGGACGGCTTCCTGGAGATGGCAATCGAGGAGAAGATGAAGGAAGGCATGAGCCGTCAGGAAGCTGGTCGTGCGGTGCGGCTGGAGCGGGGCAGTTCCGAAGTGGCTAAGGAACTCGTTGGCTCGACTGATTGGGAGTCTTTTGTCGAGACAATCTGGCAGGATTTGCGCTTCGGCCTAAGGATGTTTCGCAAGAATCCCGGTTTCACGGCGGTGGCCGTCCTCACGCTGGCTCTCGGCATTGGCGCCAACACGGCGATTTTCACAGTCGTCAACGGCGTGCTGCTGAATCCCCTCCCCTATCCGCATCCTGAGCAGATGGTATCGCTGGCGGAGACTTTGCCCCCGTATCCACAATTCGCAATCTCCTACCCGAATTTTCTTGACTGGGCCCGGATGAATCGCACTTTCCAAGCTATGGCGGCCTACCGGCAGAACGACTTCAACCTGACCGGTTCCGGCGAAGCCCAGCGCG
>CAZILJ010000399.1:0-17571 GCA_964539915.1 uncultured Acidobacteriaceae bacterium
ATGCGGTCGAGGGGGACTTCGAGCGCCGCGTCGCGAATCTGCTGTGCCTTGGAGAAGGTTAAGTTTCCCGCAAAGGAAATCAGGAAGCCCATATCAAGCGCCCTTTTCGACTGCGCCCAGTTTCCGGTGAAACAGTGGAGAATGCCGCCTAGCCCATGCGGGGCCCACCGATCCTTGATCAAACCGAGGCAATCCTCCCAGGCATTGTCGCTGCCATCCGATGGCCGGCAATGGATCACAATGGGCAGTTTCACCGCCGCCGCCAGTTCCATTTGCCGCGTAAACACCTGCTTCTGGGTCTCTCGCGGAGAATGATCGTAATGGTAATCCAGGCCGATCTCGCCCCATGCGATGACCTTAGGATGTCGTGCCAGTTGCTCCATCGTGCTGTAGGCCGCGTCATCCGCTAGCCTGGCTTCGTGCGGATGGATCCCGATGGTCGCGTAGATGAACGGATGCTTTTCTGCGAGTTGAATTCCGGCATCGAGATGGGGCGGACCGTCCCCATTGCCAATTGCGACTATCGTTCGCACTCCCGCTTCGCGAGCGCAAGCAATAACCTTCTCGCGGTCCGAGTCAAACTGGCTGCCATCGAGATGTGCGTGGGAATCTACAAACATCGGGCGTCGGGCCTCCGGCGTCAGCGTTCAGAATCTCGCAGGTTTTGGCACTCCCTGGTCACACTGGTGCAAAGCTGATTTTCTTGGCAGACTTTGCGCACTTCTTAGCGCACTTTGCGGTGCAAGCTTTTAGTAGAGTGATCACCGCACCCCGAACGCTCTTTGTCCGATGCCTGAGGTCTGACGCCCCGGACGGCCGCTGTCCTATTTCAACCGCGCCCCAACCGGTACATCCTCCAGAAAGCTTGCCAGCACTGGCTTTCCGCCCTCGATTGACGCCGCAACGATCATCCCGTTGGATTCAAGTCCGCGCAGCTTGCGCGGAGCCAGGTTGGCAACGATCACAACTTTGCGACCGACTAGTGTCTCCGGTGCATACGCTTCAGCGATCCCGGCCAGAACCTGCCGCACTTCCGTGCCAATATCGATTTCGAGACGTAGCAATTTGTCCGCCTTGGGCACTCGCTCGGCGACCTTCACAACGCCGACGCGCAGTTCGATCTTGGCGAAATCGTCGATCGTAATCTTCCCGTCGGATGCGGGAGCCGCCGCGGGTGTCGCGGCGGTTTGAGTCTTCATCGGTGCCTGAACCGCCGCCGGCTGCGCTGCGGGCGCTTTCTGTTCCTCTGCGGCCGGGCCTCGTTGCTGATCTTCCATCTGTTGCATCCTTTCAATCGCGCTCTTATCGGCTCGCGGGAAAACCGGGCGTACCTCGCCAAGTTTCGTTCCCAGCCGCAATTGCCCCCAACCCAAATCGGCTAAGGCCAGTTTCTTGATATCTCCAAGGCCCATCTGCTCCCATATCTGCGCTGTTGCATCAGGCACCACCGGATGAGCCAGGGCGGTCGCAATCCGCAGTGCCTCGGCTGAGGTGTAGAGCACTGTGGCAAGCCGATCTCGACTCTCATCGTCCTGTTTCTCGCCCAGCGACCAAGGTTCGTTCTCGACAATGTATTTGTCGACCGCCGCCACTAATCCCCAAGCCGTTTCGAGTGCGCGCGAAAACTGGAATTGATCGAACAGCGCTCCAAAATCGCGAATCGCTTTTCGCGCCGTCTCGGCAATGGCCTCATCGGCCGGTATTTTCGCTGCCGCGTGCGACGGATAAGGGACCTCGCCATGAAAGTAGCGGTGAATCATGGTTAACGTCCGGCTGGCCAGATTTCCCAAGCCGTTGGCAAGGTCCGAGTTGTAACGCTGCACGAGCGCATCGAACGAGAACGAACCGTCCTGGCCGAATACGACCTCGCGCAGCAGGAAGTAGCGGAGGGCATCTGCGCCCAGCACGTCGAGAATGGTCTCGGTACGCACAATGTTGCCCCGCGACTTCGACATCTTGCTCTCTTCAAACAGCAGCCAGCCGTGCGCCACGATCGCTTTCGGCACGGGCAAACCCGCCGCCATCAGGAACGCGGGCCAGTACACGCAATGGAAGCGGACAATTTCTTTTCCAATCATCTGCACGTCGGCTGGCCAGTATTTCTTGAACGCTTCTTGCGCACCCGCGTGTGACGAGCCGTAGCCGATGGCAGTGATGTAGTTGGCAAGCGCGTCGAACCACACATAGATCACGTGCCTGGGATCGTCGGGCACAGGGATGCCCCAGGAGAAGGTCGACCGGCTAATCGACTGATCCCGCAGCCCCGAGCGCACAAATGAAATTACTTCATTGCGCCGCGTCTCCGGACGAATGAACTCTGGATTCGCATAGAGCTCCAGGAGTTTGTCCTGAAACGCCGAGAGCTTGAAGAAGTAATTCTCTTCATGCACGGTTTCGGTGATTCGCCCGCAGGTCGGGCAGGGATCGCCGGGTTGCGCCCCGTCCACGTAGAGTTCGTCAGAGACGCAGTACTGCCCCGTGTATGTCCCCTTGTAAATGTATCCATTGTCGCGAATGCGGCGGAAGAGTTCCTGCAGCCGCTTCTTATGGCGCTCCTCGGTTGTGCGGATGAAATCATCGTTCGAGATTCCCATCCGCTGCCAGAGCTTGCGGAATTCCGATGAAATCTCATCCGCATACTGCTGGGGCGTTTTGCCGGCTGCCTGGGCTGCGCGCTCAATCTTTTGACCATGCTCATCGGTGCCGGTGAGGAAGAAGGTGTCAGCGCCCAGGAGTCGTTGGCGCCGCGCGATCGTATCGCAGGCGATCGTGGTATAAGCATGGCCAATGTGCGGCCGCGCGTTGACGTAGTAAATCGGGGTCGTGATGTAAAACTTTCTCGTCATGCGGATGTCGTCTTCGTCGCCGGTTTCTGAGCAAAAATGTAGGCTCGCCGGCTCTGATACTCCACTTCTGGCGCGTAAGGGTCGCGCTCGATAATCTCCTCGATCTCGAATCCTGCCCTTTCGATGGATCCTCTGACGGTGCTCACGCGGAAGAAGTGGAACTCGAGTGCGGCCCCAGATTCCCACAGAGATTCTATCTGTGCAGTATCTTCGCCGATATGAAAGCTGAGCAAGAGTCGTCCTCCCGGCGCGAGAACACGCATCATTTCCCGCAGCGACCGATCCAGATCCGGCAAGGGAAGGTGTACGATCGCGTAAAATGCCGCGATTCCCGCCCAAGTATTGTCTCTAACCGGGAGAGTTCTCATGTCTCCCTGATTGAATTCGATTCCCGGATTCAATCGCCGAGCGCGTTCTACCATTCCCCTAGACAAATCCATACCGCAAACCTGAATTCCGCGTCCATGGAGATAGCGGGCGATGTGTCCGGGCCCGCAACCAAGGTCGCAGGCAATGCCCGAGTTGCGCACGCTCTCGGCAAAGCGGTCGAGCAGTCGACAATCCAGGGCCTTGTGTCGTAACTCGTCGGAGATGCGCCGGGCATACTCGTCCGCAACCAAGTCATAGCCGGATTGAACGTCGCTGATCTTCTCTTTGATCATCTGGATGAGTTATTCGGGTTCTATTTTCGATTGCCGCCGGTAAAGGCTCGCGTTGCTTCCTGCATCACCGTCTTGAGCGGTACACGATGCTCGGTCGCGATGCGCCGGCAGTCTTCATACTCGGGCGCGTAGTTGGTCACAGTTCCGTTCATGCTGGCAACTTTAATTCGAACCTCGCCCCATGGCGTGCTCACGTTCTCCCAACGGCGCGCCAGAGTCTGCCGGATTTCCTCTCGCCGGCGCACGCCGAGAGTTGTGCTCTCGGCAAAGATCAATTGCGTCAGACGATCCGCATCTTCCGGCTTGCAGAGAACCGTGAGCAGCGTTCCCGGACGACTCTTCTTCATCTGCACGGGCACTCCGAAGGCGTCAAGCGCACCTTCCTCGAGCAGACGATCCATGACGTACCCGAAGACCTGCGGATTCAGGTCATCGAGATTCGCTTCCAGCACGGTCACAGTTTCACAGGCGGTTTTCGCGGCCAGGGTGGACGCAGCCTCACCTAACGTCAACCGCACGACATTCGGAAACCCATGGAATTCGCGCGATCCCGCGCCGTAGCCCGACTTCTCTATCTTCATCTCGGGAAATGAGGCAAAACGCTTGGCGAGCGTCTTCACAATGGCCGCTCCCGTGGGAGTGACCAATTCCGCCTGCACGCCCGTCGAGTACGCGGGCACGTCTTTCAACAATTCGACCGTCGCGGGAGCCGGCACAGGAAAAGTGCCATGCGCACACTTCACCGACCCGCCGCCGACGTTCAACGGAGAGCAGATGATCTCATCCACGCCTAAGGCTTCAGCTCCGACCGACGCGCACACGATGTCAACGATCGCATCCACGGCCCCGACTTCGTGGAAGTGAATCTTCTCGATGGAGGTGGCGTGGATCTTTGCTTCCGCCGTCCCTAACGCTTCAAAAATTGCGATTGCAGTCTTCTTGGCGGTGTTGCTAATGGCAGCTTTGGCGATCAACTCGCGAATTTCATTCAGCCCGCGCCCATGTTGGTGGGAATGTTCGCGGGAATGTTCGTGCGGCGCGGGCGCCCCCGCCCTCGACTTTTCGTTGCCAGAAGAGTGCTCATCGCAATGCGGATGATCGTGTTCGCGGTCAGGATGATCGTGCTCATGCCCTTTCGCGGGCGAGGGCGCCCGCGATATGTCTTGCTTCGCCCAGTATTGCTCGCGAGGAAGATCCTTCTCACCGTCCACCCAAACGTCCACTTTGGTCGCCGAAATGCCGCTGCGAACGACTCGCGAAATCTCTAGTCGCGCACCTACTCCCAGCGCTGCCACAGTTTCTTGTAGAAGCTGCGGCGACACTCCGGCATCGACCAGCGCACCCAGAAACATGTCGCCGCTCACGCCGGAAAAACACTCAAGGTAGGCAATGCGCATAGGAATCGGTGGTTCAGGCTTGAGAGTCAAACTTTTATCATAGGGAAGCGATTCACCTCCGTCAAACCTACGCTGGGCGCCTGCTCTGTTAAAATCACTGTTTCTTCAACGGCTTAGAGGGCTGCTTGTATCGTCACCTGGAACATCGTCTTGCCAATGGTGTGCTGGAATGTCTTCAGCGCCGTTATCCCGGCTTCGTGCTGCCCAGCATAGTCATCGAACAGCCTCCCAAGGTCGAACTCGGGGATTTCGCTATTCCCCTTTTTCCTTGCGCGAAGCCGCTGCGCTCGGCGCCCCTGAAGATCGCCGAAACCATCCGAACCGAGATCGGACCCATCGAGGGAATCGCCGAAATGCAAGTTTCCCCTCCCGGTTATCTCAACGTCAGGATCGACCGTGCATGGATGGCCGCTGCGCTTGCCGCGGACACCCAGGCCCCCCCCGAGATTCCTCCTGGCAAGATTCTGGTCGAGCATTCCAGCATCAATCCCAACAAGGCCGCCCATATCGGGCACCTGCGCAATGCCATCCTCGGAGACACTTTTGTCCGGCTTCTGCGCTACGCGAAAAGGGAAGTCGACATTCAGAACTACATCGACAACACGGGCGTGCAGGTAGCCGACGTGGTCGTCGGTTTCACCCATATCGAGAAGAAGTCGCGCGCGGAGATCGAGGCCCTGACCCGGCAGCCGCGCTTCGACTATTACTGCTGGGATTTGTATGCGCGCGTCTCCCAGTGGTACGCCGAAGATAAGCAGAATCTCCAAGTACGCCTCAAGACCTTACAGGCTATTGAAGATGCTTCGTCGGAGACTGCGGCGATCGCCGACCTGATCTCGGTTGCGGTACTGCGCCGCCATCTTGAAACCATGGATCGGCTCGATATCGAATACGATTTCCTTCCCCGAGAGAGCGAAATCCTTCACCTCCACTTTTGGGACGCGGCCTTCATCAAGCTGAAACAGAGCGGGGTGCTTACCTTCGAGACCGAAGGCAAGAATAAAGGATGCTGGGTGATGCGGCGCGCCGGCACTGGACCAAAGAGCTCAACCGCGGAGGCGCGAGGAAACCCGGAAGAAGGCAAAATTGCTGAAGAAGACCAGAAAGTCATCGTTCGCTCCAACGGTACTGTCGGCTACGTCGGCAAAGACATCGCTTATCACATGTGGAAGTTCGGGCTTTTAGGGCGAGACTTCGGCTATCGCAAGTTTTACCGTTATCCCAACGCCCATGAGTGCTGGATCTCAACCGCGAATGGAGTAGAGGATCATCCTCATTTCGGGGACGTTGCCGAAATTTACAATGTCATTGATGCTCGGCAGTCCGAAGCACAGAACACTGTCATTGAGGCGCTGCGGGGGCTCGGGCACGGCGAGGCCGCCAGCCACTTCACGCACTTCTCCTATGAGATGGTCGCTCTGACCCCGCGGTGCGCCGCGGAACTCGGCTACAACCTGAGCGATGAAGACAAAACGCGCTCCTACATCGAAGTCAGCGGTCGTAAGGGTTTTGGAGTGAAGGCCGACGATCTGCTTGACCAGCTGATCGTATCAGCGAAGAAGGAGGTCGACTCACGCCATCCGCAACTGAGCGACCGAGAGCGTCTGGAAATTGCCACGCAGATCGCCATTGGTGCCCTGCGCTATTTCATGTTGAAGTACACAAAGCAGTCGGTGATCGCTTTTGATTTCAAAGAGGCGCTTAGCTTCGAAGGCGAGACCGGGCCCTACGCACAATATGCGGTCGTGCGCGCCACCAGCATTTTCCGCAAGGCCGGAGTCGATCCCGAACCTTTCTGCGCAGGTGGGGCTGCGACGATCTCAGCGGCCGATCTGGCGAATTACTTGAGCGGCACCGCAGCTGACGAATTCTGGGAACTGTGGCTTGCCTCTTCGAAGACGTCCTATGTTATTGACAAGTGCATCGCCACGACAGAGCCGGCGTACCTGGCTAAACACGTGTTCCAACTGGCGCAGCTTTTTAACACCTTCTACCACCGCCATCCTATCCTCACCGAGCCAGACGAGAGGCGGAAGCAATTCTTGCTGTGCACGGTCGCAGTTGTACGACGGGAATTGATTCGTACTCTGGCGGTCATGGGTATCACCGTGCCGTCGGTCATGTAAAATGCCTGCCAGTGTGACGCTGATCTCGAGCCGCGCTCACCCTGACGCTTCATGCACATTGCATCCGTACCCGTGCCGTCTCACTCGCGGCTTCGCCGCATCGTGATCGGCCTGTTCGTCCTGGTGTTGGGCCTCGCTTTTATGGGAATGACGTATGAGAACATCTTTGAGGCTCGCGATCGCCGGTTTAACCCAACGGAAGGCCAGTTCGTCGATGTGGGCGGAAAGAACATGCACATCGATTGCCAAGGGCAGGGAAGTCCTACGGTTCTGCTCGAGTCTGGCCTGGGCGATAGCTATGTTTCTTGGCGTAAAGTACAACCCAAGATTGCGAAATTTGCGCGTGTTTGCTCCTACGACCGCGCCGGGGTCGGCTACAGCGACGCCAGTTCGCGGCCGCGCACCACCAATGTGATGGCCGAGGAATTGCACACGCTCCTGCGCTCCGCCAACATTGCTCCTCCTTATATTCTGGTTGGCCATTCGATGGGTGGACACACGGTGCGACTGTACGCCAGCTTGCATCGCAACGAAGTTGCGGGCATGGTTCTGGTGGATGCCTCTCATCCTGACCAGGAAATGCGCTTTCCCCCAGAGCTCAAGAATATGCAAGGCACTTGGCTGCGCGAGGCCGAGTTTCTTGAATTTACCTTGCCATTCGGCATTCCTCGCCTGATGGGTTTTTGCGACAACGAACCTACAGAGCGCGCAGCCGATTGCAACTTTCACACGGCACGCGAAGTTGTAGCAGAGATGAAAGGCTTTTCAGACAGCGCCGCTCAGACAGCCGCTACCAGCGCGCTCGGCGACCTGCCTCTGGCTGTGCTATCGCACGATCCCGACAAGCCCTCGTCAGAGCTACCCCCAGACCTCGCCAAGTCCACGAACGACGCATGGGGAAAAATGCAGGTGGAGCTATCGCATCTCTCCACGAGGGGGACGCAGAAGATCGCGAAGAATAGTGGACACTACATTCAAATCGATCGGCCGGACGAAGTGATCGAAGCTATCCGCAATATTGTGGAACAAGCGCGCGTAGCGCAATCTCCCTTGCCTGCCAACCCGAACTAGCCTTCTCTCTGGTTCTCTCTGGCCCGACTGCTGACTCTCCTCCATCAAACCTGCTAACCTTTTTCACTCACTTGAAATCTACCCTTCGACGAAGTTTCCTTCCGCATCTGGGAGCAAATGATGGAATCAACTTTTCGGCCTGCCTTTTTCCGCCTTGTTCTGGTTGTCTTATGCAATATTTGTCTGCCTCTCTGGTCACATGCGCAGGAGGCTCCGAAAGTTGAAGACGCTCCGGTTCCGGCCCACCGTCCGCGAATCGGGCTGGCGCTCAGCGGCGGCGGTGCGCTGGGCCTGGCGGAAATCGGCGTGATCCAGTGGATGGAGGAGAACCAGATCCCTGTAGACCGGATCGCTGGGACCAGCATGGGTAGCATCATCGGGGCCATGTATGCCACCGGTATGTCGCCGGCTGAGATCCAAGAGTTTGCCGAACAGATGGATTGGGACGAGGCCTTCCGCCCCGAGCCGGTCTACACCCAGCTCTCTTACCGGCGGAAGCAAGATCGTCGCGACTTCCTGATCGAGGCTCCCCTTGGACTGAAACATGGATTGAGCGGGCCGAACGGCTACAACTCTGGCCAGGGTGTGGGATTGTTGCTGGATCGCATCGCTTTCCCTGAATCAGGCGTCAGTTTTGACGATCTGCCGATTCCCTTCCGTTGTGTTGCCACCGATATGTTGAGCGGAGAGGGCGTCGTGCTGAGCGAAGGCCCCTTGGCTCAGGCAGTGCGCGCATCCATGGCTATCCCGGGTGTGTTTACGCCCGTTGAGATCAAAGGCCGCGTTTTAGCGGATGGAGGGATGGTGCAAAACATTCCCGTTGAAACTGTTCTCGATATGAAAGCGGACGCAGTGATCGCGGTCGAGCTTCGCCTGCCGGCCAGCGACGTCAAAGACCTGGAAACCCTCACGGGCGTTCTCTCTCGCGCCGTCGAGGTCATGATCACGCAGAACGAGCACCGTTCTCTAGCCCTTGCGAAGGCTACGGTAACGATCGGAACGAATGGTTTCGCGGTCACGGACTATCCCCGCGTTAGAGAACTCGTCGAACTCGGGCGCCAGAGCGCAGCCGCACAGTCTGCTGCTCTTCTGCCCTACGCAATCCAGGACCCCACGGAGTGGCAGCAGTATTTATCTGCCCGTGCCGCGCGCCGTCGGCGGCCACCCGAAAACATAGAGGTGATCCAGGTTGTCGGCTCCGATTCTGACACCGATGACAGGATCCAACATCGGCTCAGCAAAGCGCTTCGCGGCCCTCTTGACCTCCCCAATCTTGATCGCCAGCTCATCCATATTGCCGGAGAAGGGCAATTCGATTGGCTGGGCTACGAGGGCTTTACGCAAAACGGAGTTCCCAGTTTGCGCGTCACTACTCACGGCAAATCCTATGGGCCACCCTTCGTGGACCTCGCGGTCAACGTGGACGGTTCCGGCGTGGCTGCCTTCGATTTTTCAGCTGGTGCGCGCATTACTTTCATGGACATCGTTCACCGCGGCGGTGAGTGGCGCAACGATCTTCTTTTCGGATCGAGTAACCTGGCGGCCAGCGAGTTCTACCAGCCTTTGGGACAGACGCGATTTTTCGTTGCGCCATTCGCTTTTGCGTCCAAGTATGCTCGCAACTCATTTTCAGGGTTGACTCGTGTTGCCGTTTTTGGCGACGAGCGAGCCGGAGGCGGCTTGGACGTCGGATACAATTCCGGGCGCCGCAGCGAGTTCCGTCTTGGGTACGAGATCTTCGATGGAAAGCTAAGTCCGTTGATCGGAAACGCGGGACTGCCCATCGTCGGCGGCAGTACCGGCGAATTCCGCGCGCGCTATGTGTGGGACGGACAAGACAGTCCCTCGGTCCCGCAATCGGGAACGAGAGTGGCGGTTACCGCGACGAGGGTATTGCAAAGCCCGGGGCTGACGCATCCCATTGGGCAACTCGAGGTGCAGACTTCCAATGTTGTTCCCGTCGGGCCGAAGACTTCGCTGTTCTTCAATATTTCCGGCGGCACGACCTTCCGCGGCGCAGCCGGACCGTTTCAGGTGTTTTCTCTCGGCGGTCCGTTTCGACTGGGTGCGTATCTACCCTACGAATTCGTGGGAAATCACTATGTCTACTCTTCCCTGGGATTTCGCCGCTCATTTTACCGTCTTCCGGAACTGGTGGGAGGAAGAGTTTACTGGGGAGGCTGGTATGAAGCAGGCAGCGCTTTCGGCACGCCAACGAGCGATCCCGGACCGATTGCAGTTCGTGGCACATTCAACATAGGGCTGATTGCGGACACGATCGTTGGCCCGATAACGCTTGCGGGCAGCGTCAGTCCCACTGGTCAAAGCCGGGTTAATTTCTCCGTGGGACGAATATTCTAAGCCGTAACCGTCCCAGCGTCAGTCCTTCGCCAGCGACGCCATATCGATCACGAACCGGTAGCGGACATCGCTTTTCAGAACACGTCCGTACGCTTCGTTGACCTTCTGAATCGGTACAACCTCAATATCGCACGTCACGCCGTGTTTACTGCAAAAGTCCAGCATTTCTTGCGTTTCGTGGATACCTCCGATTTGCGAGCCAGCCAGGCTGCGTCGGCGAGCCGTCAGCGAGAAAGCGCCGATCGGCACGTCTCTATCAGGAAGGCCCACGACCACCATCGTTCCGTCGACCTTCAAAAGGCCCAGGTATTGATTCCAATCCATTTGGGCGGAAACCGTATTGATGACGAGATCGAATGAATCCGCCAATTTGGTGAGCCTGTCCGAGTCCGAGGTGGCGTAGAAATGATCAGCACCCAGGCGCTTGCCATCAGGCTGCTTTTTCAAAGACTGACTCAACACGGTGACCTCAGCCCCTAGAGCATGCGCCAGCTTCACGCCCATGTGCCCAAGGCCTCCCAATCCGATGATCGCAACCTTCTTTCCAGGCCCGGCTTGCCAGTGATTTAAGGGAGAGTAGAGCGTGATTCCGGCGCACAACAGCGGCGCGCAGGCGTCGAGAGGAAGATTGTCCGGCATGCGCAGCACATAGTTTTCGTCGACTACAATTCTGTCGGAATACCCTCCATAGGTCGGCGCTCCCTGTTTATCGCGGCCGTTGTAAGTCCATACCGTTTGCACGGAACAGTATTGTTCGAGGCCTCGTTGGCACGACCCACAGGTGCGACAAGAATCGACGAAGCAGCCGACACCCACTTTGTCTCCCACTTTGTATTTCGTCACCTTGTCCCCGACCGCAGCGACGATTCCGGCGATTTCATGCCCGGGCACCATGGGGAAAATCGACTCTTCCTGATAGTCACCCCACTCGTCTCGGGTCTGGTGAATATCGGAATGACAGATACCGCAATACTTAATGTCAATGACGACATCGTGCTCGCCAGGCTGTCGGCGTTCGAAAGAATAGGGTGCGAGCGGAGCCTTGGCGGTCATTGCGGCATAGCCTTTGCATTTGCTCATGATTGCGATCTCTCTTTCAAGGAAATGTCAGATGAATGAATTTAGCGACGACATCCACGATCCGATTGCAATTCCAGATGGACATCGAGTGACGACAGCACCGGCAGTTCCCTCAGTCTACAGCAGATTGATATACTTCGCCCCTCGGTTCATCTTAAAAGCTGCGGGAGGACAACGAGTGCGCTCGATCATGCTTTGTTCGGTTTTGCCTTTGCTGTCTGCCATTTCTGCTGCCGCACAACAGTCTCCTCCACAGCCCCCGGCGAAGCCACTATTCAAGCTCCAGGAAGTTATGATTCCCGTGCGCGACGGGGTTCATCTAGAGACGGCGATCCTCATTCCCATTGACCAGCAGGGCCCGCTCCCGATTCTGTTTCGCCGTACGCCCTACGGCGTTCCCGAGAAACCGCCCGAGCAGATACCTTCTTCGCTCAAAGAACTCGCAAAAGACGGATACATCTTCGTCTTCCAGAATCTGCGCGGCAGATTCAAGTCCGAGGGTGTGTTCAATCTCTCTTCCTGGGTGGACTTGAACGATCTCAAGGCAACCAACGAAACTACCGACGCCTACGATTCAATCGAGTGGCTCCTGAGAAATGTTCCCAACAACAATGGCAAAGTTGGGATGTTCGGCGTCTCCTACGACGGATTGACGACCGCGCTTACGCTGCTTCATCCGCATCCGGCTCTCATGGCGATCAGCGAGCAGGCGTCGCCAGTGGACCAATGGATGAACGACGACGATCACCGCTACGGTGCCCTCCGCGAGAGCTACGACTTCGAATACGCGGTCATGGAGCAGGCCGACAAAAACAAGAACACACACTTCGACTTTGAAACCTACGACACCTATCAGTGGTATCTGGACTTGGGTCCGCTCTCAAACATAAACGCCAAGTATCTTCATGGCTCGATCCCGTACTGGAATTCCAGCGTCGAACATCCCGACTACGACGAATTCTGGAAGAAGGAAGCATGGGTGAGCCAGCTTCACTCCTCGACCGTGCCCAATCTGAATGTTGCCGGATTTTGGGATCAGGAAGATCCGTGGGGACCGTGGCAGATCTTTCGTCATGCGGAACAGAACGACCCGCAGCACACCAATTTTATCGTCGCCGGTCCGTGGTTTCACGGAGAGTGGCAAGGCCCCAAAGGAGACGCCATCGGCCTCATCCCGTTTGGCGGACACGAGACCGCCCGCGAATTCCGCGAGAATATCGAAGCGCCCTTTTTCCGCCACTACCTGCACGGGCAAGGCGAGAAACCCGCATGGCAGGCCAGCACTTTTCAAAGCGGATCGAATACGTGGCGCACATACCCGACCTGGCCTCCGAAGGAGGCAAAGCCCACAAAGCTATATCTGCACACCGATGGAACGCTTTCGTTCACCGCGCCTGAGGCAACGAAAACCGAGCCGGCTTACCGCGAGTATGTATCCGATCCCGCGACTCCCGTCCCGTACCGCCAGCGCCCCATTTCGCCCACGTATCCGGCGGGCGACTGGCGAACGTGGGAGGTCGCTGACCAGCGCTTCGTTGATGGCCGGCCGGATGTTCTCTCTTTCGTCAGCCAGCCGCTCGATCATGATCTCACCGTGACGGGCCTGTTGGAGGCGAATCTGTTTGCGTCGACCTCTGGAAGTGACAGCGATTTCGTGGTCAAGTTGATCGATGTATATCCGCAGAATGCTCAGAAGAATGCCTGGAATGCTGACGATGGACCGAAGCCGGGCGAGTACGCTGAGTCGCTGAATGGCTATGAACTACCGGTTGCGATGGAAGTGCGCCGCGGCCGCTATCTCACCGGTTATGAAAAGCCGCGGGCGCTCCCCCCGAACAAGCCTACGGAATGGAGCATCCCTCTGCGGGATCACGATCACGTCTTCCTCAAAGGGCACCGATTGATGGTCCAGGTTCAGTCGACATGGTTTCCGGTGATCGACCGCAATCCGCAGAAATTTGTGCCCAGTATCTACCAGGCTAGTGCATCTGACTTTGTGCCTGCCACGCAGCGCATCTACTGTTCTCCGAATCTGCCGTCGCATGTATTGCTTCCCCTCATGCCCTAGGTCTTGCCGAAAAAGCAGCGGCCCGGGAAGTCTCCCGGGCCGCGCTTATATCCTGCTCTTCACTTTCCGCCGGCAGTGCCGTGCTTCCCCAGCCACGACGCCAACTGCGGTTCCTGTTGCGACTTCAGGTCGACACAGTTGTTAATGCGTTCGATGGACTGCTTGTAGGTGCGCTCCGCCGCCGCGACCTTGTGGGCGGAAAAGAATTCCGTCACCTGGTCTCGCGCTCCCGAATCGCAAAAGACGCTGGTTGCTCCCACGACCTGGGCGCTGGCGAACGGTCCACCGGCTTTTTCAACTTCCGTCCAGTGCTGGCGAACGAAATCCCAAGCCAGTTTCTCACCGGCAGGATTTCCCATCACACCGGTGATCACTTGCAGCGCATCCTGCGATCGCACGTCCGGTGAGATCGCAAAGTCCAGCGTGCGCTGCAGCAGCTTCTGATCCCCAAACTGAGACAGCGTGAAGAGGTACATGTAGTATTCCTCCGGGGATTTTGCTTCCTTCAAGGCGGTCATCACTCGATCGTAAAATGCAGAGTCTCCATTCAGCGCCGCCAGCCCCAACGCGCCCCCGGCCAGTTCGCGATCAACTGAGGCTGGATCAGCCAGAACCTTGTCCGCAATCTTGCGCGCTTGTTCGAGTGTCTCCGGATCGCGGGCATCCAAACCCAACGCGCCAAACAGACGCGAGCGCAGCGTTCTCTGTTCGTCGCTCTCGCCGGCTTTGGGCTCGTATCCAACTTCCTTCATCGGCGGATCCAGATATTGCCGCAACCACCCGCGATAGGCATCGCGATCGCTATCGCTTACCAGGTACTGGCCAATGTAATTGAGGCGGCCGAGAACGTCCTCCAGCACGGCGCGGTTGCCGTCCGACTGCAGACCTTGCGCGAACGCGAGATAGTCTCCTACCGGCTCTCGCCCGACTCGCACCGAAGCCCAGATGTCGTTTTGCAAAGCGATGCGTTCGGCGGGAGTCAACTTGGTCTCGGCATCGTTCGCCAGGGCCCGAACTGCATCCGGCTGGTAGCCAGTGCGGTAATAGCCAGTCGCGCCCGCATTGGTCACGACCCAATTCGAGCAGCCAGGCAGCGTGAAGGTCTCTTCCTTCTTCGTCATGAGTTCACATTTCGCGTCCTTGCCGCTGCCCGATCCTTTGAAACACATTGGAATTTGCCAGAGTTGATCGTTGACCGCTTCGAACTTTGAACGGTCAATGTAGTAACGCTGCTGTGCCACCGTAACGCTTGTAGAATTGCCCGAGCACTGCGCCTTAACGTTAACAATCGGAGCGCCCGCCTGCTTCACCCATGTTGGCATGATTTTGTCCACGGGCTTCTTTGAAGTTTTCGCCTGTGCATCCCAGAAATCATCGGCCGTCGCGTTTGCGTACTGGTGCTGTTCGAGATAAGCATTCACGCCCGCGCGGAAGGTTTCTTCGCCCAAATACGCTTCCAGCATGCGCAGCACCGATGCTGCCTTGCCGTATGCGATTCCGTCGAACAACTCCTGAATCTGCGCTGGAGTATCGGCCGCTTGGTGGATCGGGCGCGTGTTCGCGAGCGAGTCTGTATTCAGGGTCTGGCCCGTTCCGCTAACGTCGTCCAGATCAAAATTCCATTCTGGCTTCCATTTCTGGATGGGCTTGCTGGACATCCATGTCGCGAACCCTTCATTGAGCCACACGTCGTCCCACCACTTCATTGTGACCAGGTCGCCGAACCACATATGGGCGATCTCGTGAGAGGTTACAGAAGCGATGGTCTTTTTGAGATCGATGGACCCTTGCTTTTCGTCAATCAGCAGAATCACTTCGCGAAACGTGATGCAACCGATGTTCTCCATCGCGCCGGCAGAAAAATCCGGAAGGCCGACCAGATCCAGCTTCCCGTAGGGATACTTGATCCCAAAATACTTGTCGTAGTAGCCGACGATGTGCTCGGCTGCATCCA
The DNA here is from genome assembly GCA_964539915.1 of uncultured Acidobacteriaceae bacterium. Classification (GTDB taxonomy): domain Bacteria; phylum Acidobacteriota; class Terriglobia; order Terriglobales; family Acidobacteriaceae; genus Sulfotelmatobacter. Next base: position 15,566 of record CAZILJ010000399.1, read on the forward strand.
GTGCAAACTTCCCCATTTCCTTTTTGCCCGGCGTGCTGTAGACGCGAATCGGAATGCCATCTACTGAGCCCTCGATGTATTCGAAGTTGCCCACAACCAATGCTGCCAGATAAGCCGACATCTTCGCCGTAGTGGCAAACTTCACAGTGTGCTTATCGCCCGGGCCGGGCGTGTCGGACGCTATTTTGTAGTTGGAAATTGCGACTTGGCCTTTGTCGGCCACCGCAGTGATATCGAACGTCGCCTTGTAGTCCGGCTCGTCAAAAGAGGGGAACGCACGCCGCGCGTCGGTGGCCTCAAACTGCGTGGCGGCATATTTTCGTCCTTTATCGTCCTTCCCCAGGTATAAACCGCGCATTTCATCGTTGAGAATGCCCGTGTACGTAACGTTTATCGTGGCGGGGCCCGCCGCCAGCGGTTTTTCGACAGAGAGTACGACCATCTCTTTGTCTTTCTCCGGCGTCACCTTAGCCTTCTGCGTTGTGCCTCTGGCTGTGATGCTGACGTCGTGGAAGTCGATATCGACCGCGTTCAGCGTGATCTCTGAAGTCGGCTTCAATACGCGAATGGAGATGGTTTCCTCGCCCTCAAAGTTAGCTTTTTCGAGATTGGGCGTGAATGTGAGTTTGTAATTGTCAGGTCTTGCGGTCTCCGGTAGCCGCTGCGCGGTCGCCATCGAGAGTGTCAGAACAACGAATGCTATTACTGCCAGGATACGGTTCATGTTTTTCCTCAAGAGATTAATTCGGATTGTTTCCATCATGGGAGGTTTGATGCTGTCTCCCGCAAACGCAGTGCGACTCGCTCCAGCGTGATACGGATAAGAGCTCGCGGAAGTTCATGAGTGGGATGCGACCACCCCGTTTAAAACGGTCGTGGCGCAGTGATTCGCGCCGAACCAGTATGGAATCTCGCGGTAGTCTTTCGCAGAGAAGACCGCGAGATCAGCGTCTTTCCCCGGTTCGATGCTGCCCTTGCGGTCAGCCACGCGAAGAGCCCATGCTCCATTGATTGTGGATGCAGCCACTGCTTCCGCTGGGGACATTTTCATGTGCGTGCATGCCAGCGACATTGCCATGGGCATGCTGATCGTGGGTGAGGTTCCGGGATTATAGTCGGTGGCCAATGCCACCGGTACACCGGCTTCGATCATCCGGCGTGCATCCGGATACTGTTTCAGGCCCAGGAAATAGTTTGCTCCAGGCACCAGCGTGGCCACCGTATCCCGCTTGGCTAACTGCGCGATGTCTGCTTCGCCCACATGGTCCATGTGGTCAAATGAAGCGGGCTGGAAACGGAAGAACGGCGACAAAACGGTTTCAGAGAGTTGACCCATGTGCGCGCGGACGCTCAACCCGTGTGTTTCCGCGGCTTCAAAGATTTTGCTCGTCTCCTCCGGACTGAACGCTCCCGTGTCGCAGAAGACGTCGACAAACTGCGCGAGCTTTCGCCTCGCGACCCGAGGAATCATATCGTTACAGACGATCTCAACGTAGTTTTGTGAGCGGCCGTCAAATTCCTTTGGGACGACATGCGCTCCCAGCAACGTGGCCACGACGGTCCCTGGCCAGCCAGAAGACGCATCTCGGATGGCCTCGAGCGATTTGAGTTCAGATTCGATCGTCAGGCCGTATCCGGATTTCGCCTCCACCGTAGTGGTGCCGTGTGCCGACATTTCTAGCAGAACGGCTGCGATTTTCGCGGCCAGCGCGGTCTTTGATGCTTTGCGAACTGCCTCCAGGCTCGATCGAATTCCGCCGCCGGCGGCCGCGATTGCTTCGTAGGAAGCGCCTTCAATACGCTGCTCAAAATCTACCAGCCGCGGAGCCATAAAAACCGGGTGCGTATGAGAGTCAACAAATCCTGGGACGACTACATTGCCCGAGCAGTCGATCTCCGTTACTTTGCTGCGATTTCGCTTGAGCCATGCGTCTCGCAGAGCATCTCGCGTGGTTCCGACGGAGACGATCGTTCCTTCCAGGCACAGCACGGCGGCGTCTTTGATG